>JBBSFF010000132.1:0-6282 GCA_038238995.1 Sphingomonadales bacterium | reverse complement strand
GATGACGACGTCGACGCCGTTCGCCCGCGCCGCCAGCGCCAAGCCGGCGTCTTCCTCGACCGCGGTGACATGGCGGCTGAGGTGGCCGATCACCGCGGCGGCGTACCCCGTCCCCGCGCCGACGACGAGGACGCGGTCGGCGGGCGTGATCCGCGCGTGGGTCAGCAGCAACCCGACGATCAGAGGCTCGATGAGCCAGCGCCCGGGCGCGAGCGCGAGCGCGGTGTCGGCATAGGCGAGCCCGGCGCGCCCGGCGGGAACGAAGCGTTCACGCGCGACGCCGCGGATCGCCGCCAGCACGACGGGGTCGTTGACCCCGGTTGGGCGCAACTGGCTTTCGACCATCGCCTCGCGCATCGCGTCGAACATCATCTTGGCTTGTGTCGCTCCGGCGGGTCGTGGGTGAGTTATAAAGGTAACACAGTCGCGAAGCAACCGTCGCGGTGTGCCACGGCCGCGCCTGCGTCCGCTTCCCTCGCTCCCACGCGTCTAGCGGGCGCGGTTGCAGTCGCCAAGCGATATGGCTACACCGCGCGGCCTGCGCTGGCCCGATGGCGGAGTGGTGACGTAACGGACTGCATATCCGTGCACCCGGGGTCGAGTCCCTGTCGGTCCTCCAACGGCTGCGGCGCTGACACTGCGCGATCAAGGTAACTTCCATGCGGCTGATCCTCCTGGCTTTTCTCGTTGTTCTTCCGGGAACGGCGGCGATCGCCGCGTCGAGTCCGCCCATCGCCGTGGTTGCCGATCCGTCGATCGACGCGGCACATCCGGCGGCGATCGCAGCACTGGTGCTTCCCTCGGGCGACGGCGCGCTCAATGCGGTGATGTATTCCGCCGCGGGGACCGGTCCGCATCCGACGCTGCTGCTGCTCCACGGCTTTCCCGGCAACGAGCAGAATCTCGATCTCGCGCAGGCGGCACGGCGGGCGGGCTGGAACGTGCTGACCTTCCACTATCGCGGCTCGTGGGGCAGCCCCGGCGCGTTTTCGTTCGCGCATTGCGCCGAGGACGCCACCACGGCGCTCGCCTTTCTCCGCACACCCGCCGCGGTGGCAAAGTTTGGCATCGACCCCGCGCGCATCGCCGTCGCCGGGCACAGCATGGGCGGCATCATCGCGGCGCGCGTCGCCGCCGACGACCGGCGCGTCGTCGGGGCCTTCCTGATCGATCCCGCCGACTTCGCCGCGATCGGGCGCAGTTTCGTCGACCCCGCTCAGCGAGAACGCTTCCGTGTCGGCGAAGTCGCGGGCGACCTGCCTCCGCTCGCCGGCACGAGCGAAGCCGCGATCATCGATGAAGTAGCGCACGCCGGCGCACCGCTCGACCTCGTCGCGGCGATGCCCGCGCTGGCCGGGCGTCCGCTCGCGCTGATCGGGGCGCGGCGCGGCATCGGCTTCATGGCCGAAGCGGCGGCAGTCGAAGCCCGCCGCGCCGGGGCCAAACAGCTGACCGCCGAAACGCTGGCGACCGACCACAGCTTTTCCGACATGCGCATCGCCCTCGCCAGCCGGTTGGTCGCGTGGCTCGCCCAATTCGGCACCTGATGGACTGGCGCTTGCCCGACGCCCGGGCGCGACGATGACCGAGCGCCTGCTGCTGGCCGCGATCCACGATGTCAGTCCGAAGTTCGCGGTCGAGGTCGATGCGTTGGCCCTGCGCCTCGACCGCCTGCTCGGCGGGCCCCGCTTCGCGATGCTCGTCGTGCCCGACCATTGGGACGAGGCGCCGTTGACCGCGCACCCGGCCTTCGCCCGGCGGCTGCGCGACTGGGCCGACGCCGGGGTCGAGATGTTCGTCCACGGCTGGAGCCATCGCGACGCCGCGCCGAGCGGGGTCGCCGCCCCGGTCGGCGCAGCCGGCGGCTTCGCCCGGCGCCATATGACGGCGGGCGAGGGCGAGTTTTCGGCTTTGGCGTACCCCGAGGCGCTCGCCCGGATGCGCCGCGCCCGCGCGGTGATCGAGGAGGCGACGGGCCGGGCGGCGGCAGGTTTCATCGCGCCGGCGTGGTTATATAGCATCGGGACCCTAGCGGCGCTGATCGACGCCAGGTTCGCGCTCGCCGAGGATCATTTCCGCGTCTGGCGTCCGACCGACGGGGCGGTGCTGACGCGCGGACCGGTGATCACCTGGGCGTCGCGGTCGCGCGGGCGGCAGTTGAGTTCGCGGCTCGTCGCCGCCTGCGCGCGGCCCGTGCTCGCCCGGCAGCGTGTCGTTCGGGTCGCGGTCCATCCCGGCGACACCCACGTCCCCGCGCTGCTCGCGAGCATCGACGCGACGGTCGCCGCTTTCACGCGGACCCATCGGCCCGCGCGGTACGCCGACCTTGCCATGCCAAGGTCACAATGACATTACACAGCCGCGACAGGGGCGGTTCAGACGGCATTGAGGACACAGACGCGGTGCACGACCTTGGTCGACTCAGCCCGGCGGGCGCGGTGCGCCTGCCCGTGACGGCCGAGCCACGCCGCCTCGGCCAGGCGATCCTCCGCTGGGCCGGCCCGATCGTCAGCCTGTTGATCGTCGCCGCGGCGGCAAATCATTTCCGCGGCAGCGACTGGCAGCGGATCGCGGCACTGGTGCCGGCGTCGCCGCTGTTCTGGATCGTCTTCGCCTGTGCCTATTTCGCGCAGCCCATCATGGACTTCGTCATCTTTCGTCGCCTGTGGCACATTCCGGCGTCCGGCTTCCCGGCACTCGTCCGCAAATATGTGTCGAACGAGGTCCTGCTCGGCTATTCGGGCGAGCTATATTTCTATGCCTGGGCGCGGCGGCGGGCGACGCTTCCCGGTGGACCCGCGGGCGCGATCACGAGCGGGGCGCCGTTCGGCGCGATCAAGGACGTCGCGATCCTGTCGGCGCTGATCGGCAACGCGGTGACGCTGGTGATGTTCGTGTTCGCCTATTCGACGCTCGAACGCCTCAACATGGGGCTGAGCGGCAAGACTCTGTTTACCTCGATCGCGGTCCTGCTCGGGTCGTCGCTCGTCGTCATGCTGCTGCGCGGGCGGGTGTTCAGCTTGCCGCGCGCACAACTCGCGTTCGTCGCGGCCATGCAGTTGATCCGCGTGCTCGGGTCGGCGACGCTGCTGGCGATCATGTGGGGCCTCGTCCTGCCGACGGTGCCGTTCGTCTATTGGCTGATGCTGACGACGCTGCGGCTGCTGATTTCGCGCCTGCCGCTGGTGCCGAACAAGGATGTCGTCTTCGCCGGCGTCGCGGTGCTGATCGTCGGCGCCGGCTCGGGCATCGCGCCGTTGATGGCGATGATGGCGGGGCTGCTGATCATCGTCCATGTCGCGGTCGGCGGCGTGCTCGTCGCGTCCGACCTGCTCGGGCTGGAGAAGCCGGCATGATCGCGGTTCTCGCCGCCGCCATCCTCGCGGCGACCGCTCCGTGGCCCGAAGCGCCGGTGCCCGATTACGGGATCGTCGACGGGCTGTGTCGCGCGCACGAAAAGGGGCCGGCGCTGATCGTCACCGCCACCGGCCTGAAGGACCGCACCGGCACGCTGCGCCTCGAACTCTATACGCCGAACGACACCGATTTCCTCGCCGACGACCGCGACCTCGTCCGCGACGGCAAGGTGTTCCGCCGCGCGGTGCTCGACGTCCCCGCGACGGGGCCGGTCGAGCTCTGCGTTCGCGCGCCCCGCGCCGGAACATGGTCGGTCGCGTTGATCCATGACCGGGCGCACGCGAAGAAATTCAAATTATCGTCCGACGGCATCGGCTTCGGCGGCAACCCGCGTCTCGGCTTCGCCAAGCCCAAAGCCGAAGTGTCGGAGGTCGATGTCGGCGCGGGCGTGACGCGCGTGTCGATCCGGCTCAACTATCGCCACGGCCTGTTTTCGTTCGGCCCGATCGAGGGCGTGAAGTGAAGATCGTCGACGTCTGCGCCTTCTACACCCCGACCGGCGGCGGCGTACGGACCTACATCGACCGCAAGCTCGCCGCCGGACCCGCCGCCGGGCACGAGGTGACGATCATCGCGCCGGGAGCCGCGAATGCGGTCGAACAGCGTGGCCCGGGCGCGAAAATCGTCTGGCTGCAGGGCCCGGTGTTTCCGATCGACCGCAATTATCGCTACTTCGCCGACGAGGCCGCGCTCCACCGCGCGATCGACGCCGAGGCTCCCGACCTGCTCGAGGCGTCGTCGCCGTGGCGCAGCGCGTCGATGGTCGCGCGCTGGCCGGGATCGGTGCCGCGGTCGCTGTTCATGCACGCCGATCCGCTCGCCGCGTTCGCCTACCGCTGGTTCGAAGGGCTCGCCTCGCCAGCGGTCGTCGACAAGGGCTTCGACTGGTACTGGCGGCACCTGCTGCGCCTCGACGCGCACTTCGACATGACCGTCAGCGCCTGCGACAGTCTGAGCGCGCGGCTTGCCGCGGGCGGACTGCAACATGTCGTCACCAACCCGATGGGGATCGACCCGCACATCTTCTCGCCCCGCTTGCGCGACGAAGCGCTGCGCGCCGTTCTGCTCCGCCGCTGCGGTCTCGGCCCCGATGCGACCCTGCTCCTCGGGGTCGGGCGTCATGCGCCGGAGAAGCGCTGGCGGATGATCGTCGAGGCGGTGATGGCGGCGGCGTACAACCGCCCGATCGGCCTCGTCATCGTCGGTTCGGGGCGCGATTCGAGCAAGATCCGCCGGACGATCGGCGGCAACCCGCACATTCACCTCGCCGAGCGCACGTCGGACCGGGCGGAGATGGCGCGCTTCATGGCCTCGGCGGATGCGCTGATTCACGGGTCCGAATCCGAAACCTTCTGCCTCGTCGCTGCCGAGGCGCGCGCGTCGGGGCTGTTTCTCATCACCCCCGACCGCGGCGCGGCTGCCGATCACGCGCGCCAGTCGGGGGGAATGGTCTTCGCCTCGGGCGACGCCGCGAGTGCCGCCGACGCGGTCGGCCGCTTCGTCGACATGCGCACCGACGGCGTCCTGCCGTTCCGGCCCGACGTTCCGGTACGGACGATGGACGATCATTTCACCACGCTGTTCGCGAGCTTCGAAGCACTGCGCACGCCGAAATTGCAGCGCGCCGCCTAGATTAAGCTTACGGATTCGCCGTCAGATGGTCGGCGATCTCGTCGAAGAAGCGTTCGAGGTTGTGGATGACATTGACCTTGAACTCGTAGTTCACTTCCGACGATGACGACTCGATGATCTTCGATTCGTCGACTTTGGCGGTGTAGATCGTCGCGAGTTCGCGGACATACGCCGGGGTCAGGTCGATCTGGCCGAGTTCGTCGAGGATGCGCAGCTGGACGACCATCAGCTGGCGGGTCAGGATTTCGAGCGCGGTGATCCGCGCGACGGTCGCGACCGGATCGAGCTGGACATCGTGGTCGTCTTCCATGCGCCAAGGTTTAGCGGCAAGGGGGGCCATGTCCACTCGCCGCCTGACCGCCCGGATCGAACGCTTCGCCGTGCGCGGGGCGTTCGTCATCGCGCGCGGGGCGAAGACGGTGGTCGACGTCGTCGTCGCCGAGATCGCCGACGACGACGTGACCGGGCGCGGCGAGGGTACTGCGATCTATTATCGCGGTGAGACCGCCGAATCGGTCCTCGCCGAGGTCGAAGGCGCGGCGGCGATCGTCGACGCCGGCGCGACGCGGGCCGACCTGCTGACCGCGATGCCCCCCGGTGCCGCGCGCAACGCGGTCGACGCGGCGCTGTGGGACCTTGCGGCCAAAACGTCGGGAACGCCGGTCTGGCGGACGCTCGGCCTGCCGGAACCGCGCCCGATGCTCACCGCCTACACGATCAGCCTCGGCGAGCCGGGGGCGATGGAGACGGCCGCGCGCGCCGTCGCCAGCCGCGAACTGCTCAAGATCAAGTTGTCGGGCGAAGGCGACCTCGACCGCGTCGCCGCCGTGCGCCGCGGTGCCCCCGATGCACGGCTGATCGTCGACGCCAACGAGGCGTGGGGCGGTCTCGACATCGAACGCCTCGCCACCGCGATGGCCGACCTCGACGTCGAACTGATCGAACAGCCCGTCGCCGCCGGGTCCGACCACCTGCTCGACCACGTCCGGTCGCCGGTCCCGCTGTGCGCCGACGAAAGTGTCCACGACCGCGCCAGCCTCGACGCGGTCGTTGGGCGCTACCGCTTTATCAACATCAAGCTCGACAAGGCGGGCGGGCTGACCGAGGCGCTCGCGCTCGTCCACGCCGCGAAGCAACGTGGCATCGGCGTGATGACCGGGTGCATGCTGGCGACTTCGCTCGGCATCGCCCCGGCATTCTTCGTCGCGATGCAGGGGATGTACGCCGACCTCG
>JBBSFF010000131.1:0-6312 GCA_038238995.1 Sphingomonadales bacterium | reverse complement strand
GTCGTCGTGTTGATCGTCCGGTCGGCGAGGACGCCGGGGTTGCCGCGCGGCGCAGGCGCGGCGGCGGTCGTGAACACATCGGCGACATCGGTCGTGTCGCCCGCTTCGGAATAATAGCCGCCGACGACATAATCGACGAAGCCATCGAACAGTTTGCCGTCGAGGCGGATCTCCTGGCTGAAGACGTGGCTCGCGCCGTCGCTCACTGTCGTGAAGCCGCCGGCGGTAAAGCCGCTCACCACCGGAAACGGCTTTGCGATGCTCGGACTCGGGCGCCCGTCGGTCAGGTCGGCAGCGTATTTCTGCCGGAGGTCGACATATCCGGTGATGACGTTGACGTTGAACCCGTCGCCGGCCCAGCGGAAGATCGAGGTCGCGAGCGTCGTGTCGGCGCTGGCCTGCGCGCCGAAGCCTGTCTTGCGCCCGGTGACCCCGAGCCCGGTGAACGGCGACGGGTGCGCGGTGTCGTAACCCTGCCGTAGACCGCTCGTCAGGAACCGCCCCTTGCAGTTCGCGGGGTTGCGCGGATCGCAGTCGAACGTCGCGAAATTGTCGGCGTCGTTACGCAGATACGCGACCGACCCGTTCCAGCTCAGCTGGTCGCTCAGCGTCAGCCGCACCGCGCCGCGGATGCCCGCGCCGTTGCTGTCGTCGTTGCGCTGTCCGGTGGTCGAATTGATGCCGTAGCCGTGGTCGTCGTTGTAGAACCCCGACAGCTTGACCCCGATGCCGGTACCGAACGGAATATCGAGTGAGCCGCGAAATTCGCGTCGCTCGTAGCTGCCGTATCCCCCCTCGAAATAGCCCGCGAGCCGGTCGCCGGGTTCGGCGAGGCGGACGTCGACGCTGCCGCCGCCGCTGTGATTGCCGCCCGTCGTCCCTTGCGGCCCGCGTCGGATGTCGATCGTCACGAGGTCGAAGAAGCCGAAGCTGTTCGCCGCTTGGCGGGGCAGGAAGACACCGTCGATCGACGTGGTGACGGGCGCATCGACCGACGGCGCCGCCGACGTCGTGCCGAGGCCGCGGATATAATCGATATTCCCCGCGCCGATGCCGGGGAAATTCGCACTGACCGCATTCGGCACGTAATCGAGCAGGTCGCGCGTTGTGACGAGGCCGCGTTCGGCGAGAAGGTCGCTCGACAGCTGCGTTCCCGTCGTCGCGTCGGGAGCGATGGCTTCAACTACCACCCGTTTTGCGTTTGTTTCCGACGGTGCCTTTTTGGTTTCGGGGATCAAAGCCATCTGGGCCGAAGCGGCAGTCGCGATGCTGACGCTGCCGATCACGATCATTGCGGTCGTCGTCGCCAGGCCGGGTCGTCTCATGAATCGCGTTCCTCAATTCGTGACGCGGTGTGGCGCATCTTTGACAGATACCGTCACCTCGCCGATAGCCCCCGGCAGCGACCTAGCGTGGAGCCGCCGTGAGCGATACCGAAAATCTGCCGAAGGTCGCGTATCTGCTGCTGACCGCCCGGGTTACCGACGCGCGCAAAATGGCGGCCTATGCCAATGCACTTGCCGCGTCCGGCCTGTGTGCTGCCCACGGTGGGGTCGTCGCGATCGACGGTCAGCCGGCCAACCGTCTCGAAGGCTGGCCCGACGGGGTCGGGGCGGTGATGATCACCTTCCCCTCACGGACGGCGGCGGAAAGTTTCTGGTTCTCGGCGAAATATCAGGACGAGTTGAGGCTGATGCGGCGCGGCTCCGGGACGGTGCAGGCGGCGATCTTCGAAGCGCTTTAGCGGCAGGGCACGATCACCTCTGGCGCTGCACGTGGGACAAAGACCGCGAGATAAATGCCGTCCTCGATCATCTGCGTCGATTCTCGCGCGAAACCCATCGCGCCGAGTTCACACTGCAACAGCGCGGGCGGCGTGCCGTGGTTCACCGTCGGACGGTCGGCGTCGACGATTGCGACGCGCCCGCCGGGCTTCAGGCTCGCGCGGACCCGCCAGAGCAACGCGAACGGCTGGGTGATCTCGTGGTACATATGGACCATCAGGACGACGTCGGTGCTGCTTCGTGCCAGCCCGACATTGTCGGCGCTGCCGAGCGTCGCCGCGACATTGCGCAGCGGGCGGACGCGGCGGGCGAGCTTGGCGACCGTACCCGCGTCGATATCCTCGGCGATGACGCGTCCGGTCGCGCCAACCGCACGCGACAGGCGCGGTTCGTAATAGCCCTCGCCCGCGCCGACGTCGGCGACGGTCTTGCCGGTGAGGTCGCCGAGCAGGCCGACCACCTTCGCGGCCTCGCCGACGTGCTCGCGTTCGTCCTCGGTCGACCAGCGCGGCGAGACGACCGGCGCGACCGGGCGGTCGGGGGCGGGGAAGCGCGGCTCGGGCACGCCCGGCGGCGCGCCGATCGCCGCCGTCGCGGCGGTGATCGCGAACATCGCGGCGATGGTCGACAACGGCCTCACCGTGGGGCGATGACCATCAACATCTGGCGCCCTTCCATCTTCGGCAACTGCTCGACCTTGGCGTAATCGACCGCGTCGTCACGGACGCGTTCGAGCAGGCGCAGGCCGAGTTCGCCGTGGCTGAGCTCGCGGCCGCGGAAGCGCAGCGTCAATTTGACCTTGTCGCCCTCCTCGATGAAGCGCTGGACCGCCTTCATCTTGGTGTCGTAGTCGTGGTCGTCGATGTTCGGACGCATCTTGATCTCCTTGATCTCCTGCGTCTTCTGGTTCTTGCGCGCCGCCGCCGCCTTCTTCTGCGCCTCGTACTTGAACTTGCCGACGTCGAGGATCTTGCACACCGGCGGATCAGCCCCCGGCGACACCTCGACGAGGTTGAGGCCGACTTCGTGGGCGGTAGCAATCGCTTCCTTGGTATAGAGCACGCCGAGGTTTTCGCCGTCCTGATCGATCACGCGAACCTTGGGCACGGTGATGAATTCATCGTAGCGCGGGCCGTTCATCGGCGCCGGCGCATTCTGGGGGCGGCGGGTCATGGGGGGTGGTATGGCGTGGTCTCCTGTTGGTAAGCGGTTCATGTAGCGCTTTTCGGGCTGATCCGAAAGGTCGCGCCATAGTGCAAATCGCAGGGGCTTCTCGCAAAGCCCGCACTTCCTACATTGGGGACAACCACACCCCTTTGTCCGAAAGCACCTCCCCCTACATGGCAGAATTTCCCGACTGGCACGGCACGACGATCGTGTCGGTGCGCAAGAACGGTCGCGTCGTCGTTGCTGGTGACGGGCAGGTCACCGCCGGGCAGACGGTGATGAAGTCGAACGCGAAGAAGGTCCGCCGGCTCGGTAAGGACGGTCACGTCATCGCCGGGTTCGCCGGGGCAACTGCCGACGCCTTCACGTTGTTCGAACGCCTCGAAGCCAAGCTCGATCGTTTCCCCGGGCATTTGACCCGCGCGGCGGTCGAACTCGCCAAGGACTGGCGGACCGATCGCTACCTGCGGCGGCTGGAGGCGATGATGATCGTCGCCGACAAAGACGTGACGCTGATCCTGACCGGGACCGGCGACGTCCTCGAACCGACCCACGGCGTCGCCGCGATCGGATCGGGGGGCAATTACGCGCTCGCCGCCGCGCGCGCGCTGAGCGAGACTGATCAGGACGCCGAGACGATCGCCCGCACCGCGATGCGGATCGCCGCCGAGGTCTGCGTCTACACCAACGACAATGTCACTTTGGAATCAATCGGATGAACGTGATGTCCCCAATCCCCGCGCCCGGAGGGCGCAATCCTGATGACGCGCCGACCGCTTTCGATGCCCTCACCCCGACCGCTGTCGTCGCCGCGCTCGACCGCTACATCGTCGGGCAGGGCGACGCCAAGCGCGCGGTCGCGGTCGCGCTCAGGAACCGCTGGCGGCGGCAGCGGCTCGGCGACGACCTGCGCGACGAGGTCTCCCCCAAGAACATCCTGATGATCGGCCCGACCGGGTGCGGCAAGACCGAGATCAGCCGCCGGTTGGCGAAGCTCGCCGAGGCCCCGTTCCTCAAGATCGAGGCGACCAAGTTCACCGAGGTCGGCTATGTCGGGCGCGACGTCGACTCGATCGTTCGCGACCTCGTCGAGGAGTCGATCCGGCTGGTCCGCGACGCCCGGCGCGCCGGGGTCAAGGAGAAGGCCGAAGCCGCCGCCGAAACCCGCCTGCTCGACGTTCTCGTCGGCAAGGACGCGAGCGAGGCGACGCGGCAGGCGTTCCGCCAGCGCTTCTACGACGGCAACCTCAAGGGCCGCGAGATCGAGATCGAGGTCGAGGATTCGGGCGGCATGCCGTTCGAAATGCCGGGTCAACCGGGGCAGGTCGGGATGATCAACCTCGGCGAGATGTTCGGCAAGATGGCCGGCAAGACCAAGCGCCGGAAGATGAGCGTCGAGGCGGCGTGGAACGTGCTCGTCGCCGAGGAAAGCGACAAGCGGCTCGACAGCGACGAGATCAACCGCGAGGCGGTCCGTTCCGCCGAGCAGAACGGCATCGTCTTCCTCGACGAGATCGACAAGATCGCGGTCAGCGACGTCCGCGGCGGGTCGGTCAGCCGCGAAGGCGTCCAGCGCGACCTGCTGCCGCTGATCGAAGGCACGACGGTCGCGACCAAGTACGGCCCCGTCAAGACCGACCACATGCTCTTCATCGCCAGCGGCGCGTTCCACGTCTCGAGCCCGTCGGACCTGCTCCCCGAACTCCAGGGGCGGCTACCGATCCGCGTCGAATTGGAGGGCCTGACCAGGGACGACTTCGTCCGTATCCTGACCGAAACCGAGGCGTCGCTGATCCGGCAATATACCGCGCTGCTTGCGACCGAAGGCGTCACGCTCGACTTCACCGCCGACGGCATCGAGGCGATCGCGGCGACGGCGGCGCAGGTCAACGACGCGGTCGAAAACATCGGCGCGCGACGGCTCCAGACGATCTGCGAGAAATTGCTCGAAGGCGTCAGCTTCGACGCGAGCGAGCGCGGCGGCGAGACGGTGACGATCGACGCGGCGTACGTCGAACGCGAGTTGGGCGACATCGCGCGCGACACCGACCTGTCGAAGTTCATCCTTTAATTTCGATATCGAAACGAACCTGCGGTTGATCCTGTCCTACAGGCGAGCGATTGGTGTATCATGCGAAGATGACGCTGGGGACCACCACGTCGATTCGTACGAATGTGCCAAAAGGGTGGAATGAGGCGCTAAAACACCCCTTCGTTGCGTGCAAGTCGTGAACTCCCAGATCGCCGCTAACCAGACCGGCACTCGCTGCGATATCGCGCAGCCGGGTGAGCGACGCTAGAACGCCGGGTCGAGCGCCGGTTCGTGGATGCCGCATTCGGTCTTGTCCCACCCGCGCCAGCGCCCGGCGCGGGGGTCTTCGCCGGGGAGGACCTTGCTCGTACACGGCACGCAGCCGATCGACGCGAAACCCTGTGCTTCGAGCGGATGGCGCGGCAGGTCGTGGTCGGCGAAATACGTGTCGAGCCGCGCCTTGTCCCAATCGGCGAGCGGGTTGATCTTCAACCGCCCCTCGTCGAGTTCGAAGCGCGGCAGGTGATCGCGGGTCTTGCCCTGGAACGCCTTGCGCCCCGACAGCCACGCGTCGAACGGGGCGAGCGCGGCGCGGAGCGGCTCGACCTTGCGGATTTCACAGCAGCCGTCGGGGTCGAAGCTCCAGCGCAGGCTCGTCGCGTCGCGCGCAGCGAGGCGGTACGGATCGGGGCGATGAACGCGCAGGTCGGTCAGGCCGAGGCGCTCGGCGAGCTCGTCGCGATACGCCAACGTCTCGCCGAATATCTTCTGCGTGTTGATGAAAATCACCGGCACCGCCTTGTCGATCGACGCGACGAGGTGGAGCAGGACCGCCGATTCGGTCCCGAACGACGACACCGCCGCCGTCCGCCCGGCAAGCTCGCCGGTCAGCAGTTCGGCGACCATCGTCGCGGTGTCGACGCCCGCGAATCGCGCGTTCAGCGCCTCGACCTCGGCAAGGGCGAAGGCCGGAGCGACGTCGATGACGTCGGGAAGGCGCGCGGCCTCAGCCATGCCGCAGCGCCCAGACCGGCGCGCGACCGTCGGCGGCCTTCTGATAGACGAAGTCGTAGCGCGCGAGCGCGGCATCGACCCGCGTCCGGTCGAGCGGCGCCGCAGGGGCGAAGCTGTCGAAGCCGACGCGGCGCATGAAGAAGATCTGGTCGACGAGGACATCGCCGGCGGCGCGGAGTTCGCCGGTGTACCCCGCCTCGCGGAGGATGCGCGCCGACGAATAGCCGCGCCCGTCGCGGTATTTGGGGAAGGCGATCTCGATCAGCCGCAGCCCGCCGAGATGCGGCACGAGCGCGCGGGCGTCGTCGCCGGGAT
>JBBSFF010000130.1:0-6401 GCA_038238995.1 Sphingomonadales bacterium | reverse complement strand
GCGTGGCCGATGGACCCGGCGGTCGCGTACAAGACCTATTTCATGCCGCAGGGCATCGGGGCCGATCTGATCGCGACCAAGTACGGCTTCAGCCGCGCCGACGTCGACGCGTACGCCGTCGAAAGCCAGAAGCGCGCCGCGCGTGCCTGGGCCGAGGGGCGGTTCAAGAATTCGGTTATCGGCGTCAAGGACGTGATCGGCGAGATCGTCCTCGACCACGACGAGCACATGCGCCCGTCGACCGACATGCAGTCGCTCGGCGGCCTCAACGCCGCCTTCGAGGCGATGGGCGAGGGAATGCCCGGCTTCGACGCGATCGCGCTGCAGAAATACCCCGAGGTCGAGCGTATCCACCATGTCCATACCGGCGGCAATTCGAGCGGCATCGTCGACGGTGCGGCGGCGGTCCTTGTCGGCAACCGCGACATGGGCGCGAAGTACGGCATCAAGCCGCGCGCGAAGATCCTCGGCATGGCGTCGATCGGGTCGGAGCCCGCGATCATGCTGACCGGCCCGACGCCGGTGACCGAGAAGTTGCTCAAGCGCCTCGGTATGACGGTCGCCGACATCGACATCTTCGAATTGAACGAGGCGTTCGCGAGCGTCGTCCTGCGCTACATGCAGGCGCTCAACATCGATCACGACAAGATCAACGTCAACGGTGGCGCGATCGCGATGGGGCACCCGTTGGGCGCGACCGGGGCGATGATCCTCGGCACCGTCCTCGACGAACTGGAGCGCACCGGCAAGTCGACCGCGCTGGTCACGCTGTGCGTCGGCGCGGGCATGGGCACCGCGACGGTCATCGAGCGGGTTTGACCTAGCCGCGCAGCCGTCATGCTGGCGACGCCAGCATCCACGGCTGGGCGAACGCAACCGTCCGCGTCGCGGACTACCGTGGATGCTGGCGTTCGCCAGCATGACGAAGGACAAGTTAGATGACCACGCTCCACCACGATCTCGACGCCGACGGCATCCTGACCCTGACGATCGACCTGCCCGGTCAGTCGATGAACGTCATCAACGCCGACTTTACCGCTGATCTCGCCGCCGCGATCGAAACGATCAAAACCGGTACGACCATCAAGGGCGTCGTCATCACCAGCGGCAAGGCGTCGGGCTTCATGGCCGGGGCCGACCTCAAAGGGATGGGCGGCCTCGTCGGCGGCGCGGGCGACGCGTCGAAGTCGAAGATGGCGAAGCTGTTCGACACTGTCTTCAAGCTCAACCAGCTGTTCCGCAGCCTCGAAACCTGCGGCAAGCCGGTCGCGGCGGCGATCAACGGCCTCGCGTTGGGCGGCGGGCTCGAACTTGCACTCGCGTGCCACTACCGCATCTGCGCCGACAACCCGAAGATCGCGCTCGGCCTCCCCGAAGTTCTCGTCGGCCTGTTCCCCGGCGCGGGCGGGACGCAGCGGCTGCCGCGCCTGATGGGCGTCCAGCCCGCGCTGATGTATTTGCTCCAGGGCAAGACGATGTCGCCGCAGGAAGCGCTCCGCTTCGGTGTTGTCCACGCGCTCAGTCCCGCTGCCGACCTCGTCGCCACTGCCAAGGCGTGGGTCAAGGCGAACCCGACGAAGTTCACCCAGCCGTGGGACGAAAAGGGCTTCAAGTTCCCCGGCGGCGTCGGCGCGTTCAACCCGAACTTCGCCCAGACCTTCATGGCCGGGACGGCGATGCTGGCGAAGCAGACGAGCCACAATATGAACGCGCCGATCGCGATGCTGTCGGCGGTGTACGAGGGCACGCAGCTGCCGTTCGACACCGCGCTCCGCGTCGAGTCCAAATACATGGCGAAGGTCGTCGCCGACCCGCAGGCGGGCAACATGATCCGCTCGCTGTTCGTGTCGAAGCAGGCGGCGGAGAAAGGCGCGAGGCGACCGAAGAACGTCGCGCCGATGCCGTCGAAGAAAATCGCGATGCTCGGGGCCGGACTGATGGGTGCGGGTGTGGCGATGGTCGCGGCGCAGGCGGGAATCGACGTCGTCCTACTCGACCGCGACTTGGCCGCCGCCGAGAAGGGCAAGCAATATACCGCCGACCGGCTGGCGAAGAAGCGGACCGATCCGGCGAAGATGGAAGCATTGCTCGCGCGGATTCACCCGACCGCCGACTATGCCGATCTCGCGGGTTGCGACCTGATCATCGAGGCGGTGTTCGAGGAGCGCGGGATCAAGGCCGAGGTGACCAAGAAGGTCGAAGCGATCGTCGGCGCGGATACGATCTTCGGCTCGAACACCTCGACGTTGCCGATCACGGGGTTGGCGGAAGCGTGGTCGAAGCCGGCCAACTTCATCGGCATCCACTTCTTCTCGCCGGTCGAAAAGATGCCGCTCGTCGAGATCATCGTCGGCAAGGAAACGGGTCCGGAAGCGATCGCCAAGGCGGTCGATTTCGTCGCGGCGATCCGTAAAGTCCCCATCGTCGTCAACGACAGTCGCGGCTTCTACACTTCGCGCTGTTTCGGCACCTACGTCCAGGAAGGTCTAGCCCTGCTCGCCGAGGGTGTCGGCCCGGCGCTGATCGAAAATGTCGGCAAGCACATGGGGATGCCGGTCGGCCCGCTCGCGGTCAACGACGAGGTCGGTCTCGACCTGTCGCTCAAGGTCGCCAAGCAGACCAAGGCCGACCTCGGCGACGCGTACAAATCATCGCCGAGCGAAGGCGTCATCGAGGAAATGAACGCGCTCGGGCGACTTGGCCGCAAGAACGGCAAGGGCTTCTACGTCTATCCCGAGGCTCCGGCGAAGAAATACCTGTGGCCCGAATTGGCGGCGACGGTCGCGGTCCCCGGCGAACACAGTGACGCGACACCCGAGGCGATCCGCGAGCGGTTGCTGTACCGCCAGATGGTCGAATGCGCGCGCTGCTTCGCCGAAGGTGTGCTCGAAACGCCCGAGGACGGCGACCTCGGCGCGATCTTCGGCTGGGGCTTCGCGCCGTTCACCGGCGGGCCGTTCAGCCACATGGACACGCTCGGGCTGGCGAACGTCGTCGCGATCCTCGACGGGCTGACGCAGCGCCACGGCGAGCGCTTCACCCCGCCGCAACTGCTCCGCGACATGGCAGCGGCGGGCGAGACCTTTTACGGGCGCGCCGCAGCCAAATTGGCGGCGTGAGATGAGTATGGTCGACCCCGGGTGGCTCGATACGATCGGGTTCGCCGGGGCCTCGCGCGCCGAGATCGAGCGCCACGCGCTCGCGTCGCGCCCCGGGCTGCGCTGGTTCGAGCACCCGACGAGCCTCGTCCGGATGCGCGTTCCCGACGGCGCCGGGGCGAAGCCGGTCGCGGTGTTCCTGCCCGACGGACCGGCGTCGATCGAAAGCTATGACGCGGTGATCGCCGCGCTGTCGGACGCGTATGACGTCGTCGTGATCGAAATCCCCGGCTTCGGTTACTCGTGGCCGTTGACGCCCGACGCGCTCGGCTTCGACGGCTGCGTCGCGGCGACCGCCGCGGCGCTCGCCGCGCTCGCCCTGCCGCCGGTCGTGCTCGTCGGGCCGTGTGTCCAGGGCCTCGTCGCGCTGGCATTGGCGAAGCGCCATCCCAGCCTCGTCGCGGCGCTGATCGTCGCGCAGACCGGCGACTGGGCGGCCGAGGTCGCGTGGGGACCCGCGCTCGATCCCAAGGGCGTCCTCAAGGTGCCGTTCGCCGGGCAGGTCGGGTTCCGCCTGACGTGCGAGCGTGCCGCCGTCGACTGGTGGGCCGCGTTCGCCGCCGGGCCCGATTTCGATGTGGCGACGCTGCAGGCCGAAGCGCGGACGCTGGTCCGCCATCATTGCGCGTACGCGCTCGCGAGCATCACGCAGAAATGGTTTGGCGGCGATGCACCCGACCTCGCCGTGACTTTGCCGGTCACCGCGATCTGGGGGCTTGCCGACCGCAGCCACGCCGCGACCGACCGCGCCTCGATCCTGACCTGCGCGCCGCACGCGCGGATCGTCGAGGTCGCGCGCGCCGGGCATTTCGCCGACCTCGAGGCGATCGCCACCGTCCGTTCCGAGCTCGATCGCCTGACCGCATGAAGCGATGGCCTGCGGCGATCGCCGCCGTCGCCGTCGCCATGATCGTCGCGACGCTCGGCTGGCGCGAGGCAACCGCCGTGCCCGTCGTTGTCCGCTATTCGATCGCCGTCCCGGGCTGGCCCGCCGGTGAGCCGCCGCTGCGAATCGTCCAGCTGAGCGACACCCATGCCGGGCTGCCCGACATGCCGCTGTCCCGGTTGCAGCGCATCATCGCGCAGGTCAACGCGCTAGACCCCGATCTGGTCGTGCTGACCGGCGATTATCAAGGCGGAAAGCTGCTCTTCGACAGCGGAACCGGTAATCTCGACGACGTCGTTCGCCCGTTCCGTGCGCTGCGATCGCGGCTCGGGACGTTCGCGGTGCGCGGCAACCACGATAACGCCGTCTGGTCGCCGATCGTCCTGCCGCGCTACCGGATGACGTATCTGCAGAACCGCTGGGCCGACGCCGGACCGGTCGTCCTTGCCGGGGTCGACGACCTGACGATGGGCGCCCCCGATGTCGGCAAGGCGCTCGCGGGCATCCCGCCGGGTAAGCCGGTGATCATGCTGATGCACGAGCCTGACAATTTCGCCGACGTGCCGCCATCGGTCGCGCTGACGCTCGCCGGGCACACCCACGGCGGGCAGATCGCGCTGCCGCTGATCGGCGCGCCGTGGATCGGCACCGCGTTCGACCGCGCCCACCGTCGCGGGCTGTTCTTGGAGGGCGGGCGGCGGCTGATCGTCTCGTCGGGGATCGGCACGACCGCGATCCCGGTGCGACTCGGGGTGCCGCCGGAGATCGCTGTCGTGACGCTGCACGCACCTATGGCGATAAGCACGCCGTGAGATGATAGATGGTGTTCGGCGGTCGTTCGGCACCGACCCGGAAGATATCAGCGGTTTCGGGGACCACGAGGTAGGTCGGCGCTAGGTCGCCACGCCGCGCAACCGCTTCAGCCCCTGACAAGTTGGCCGCATAGCCCATGATGACGAGGTCGGGTCCAGGACGGCCGCGCCGTCCGTCGGGGTCGGGCGGCAGCCATCCGGCGATGGTGGGATCGTCGATGGAAATAAGATGCTCGATGCTGGCAGAGCCGCGGTCGCCGAAATACCACAGCGCGCGGCCCGTCACGCGCCAGCGAAAGCGTAGCGCGAGATCGGGGCGACCCCATCCCGGCGTCATCGCCGCCGTAATGATCGTCGCGCCGGGGTCGCCGATCAGTTCGTAGCGCGCGCGCTCCCACGGGCAGGCGGCCACGGGCGGAGCCACGACCGGCATCATTCGGTCGGCAGGAACTCGGGCACCGACAGGTAGCGCTCGCCGGTGTCGTAGTTGAAGCCGAGGATGCGCGCGCCCGCCGGCAATTCGGGAAGTTTTTGCGCGATCGCGGCGAGCGTTGCCCCGCTCGAAATGCCGACGAGCATGCCCTCCTCGCGCGCCGCGCGCAGCGCCCACGCCTTGGCGTCGTCGGGCGCGACCTGGATCACCCCGTCGAGCAGTTGCGTGTGCAGGTTCGCCGGGATGAAGCCCGCGCCGATACCCTGGATCGCGTGCGGCCCCGGCTGGCCGCCCGAGATCACCGGCGACAGCGTCGGCTCGACCGCGAAGACCTTCATCTTCGGCCAGATCGGCTTGAGCGCCTCGGCGACGCCGGTGATGTGGCCGCCGGTGCCGACCCCGGTGATCATCGCGTCGATGGGTGCGTCGTCGAAGTCCTCGAGGATCTCGCGTGCGGTCGTGTGGACGTGGACCGCGACGTTCGCCGGGTTCTCGAACTGCCCCGGCATCCAGCTGTTCGGGGTCTCGGCGACGATGGCATACGCGCGTTCGATCGCCGCCTTGACGCCGCCCGCGCGCGGGGTCAGGTCGAACGTCGCGCCGTAGGCGAGCATCAGCCGCCGCCGCTCGATCGACATCGAGTCGGGCATGACGAGGATGACCTTGTAGCCCTTGATCGCGCCGACGAGCGCGAGCCCGATCCCGGTGTTGCCACTCGTCGGCTCGACGATCGTCCCGCCCGGCCTGAGCGAGCCGTCGGCCTCGGCCGCCTCGATCATCGCCAGCGCAATGCGGTCCTTGATCGACCCGCCGGGGTTCGATTTCTCCGATTTGATCCAGACCTCGGCTTCGGGGAACAGCCGCGCCATGCGGATGTGCGGCGTATTGCCGATGGTGGCGAGGATCGAGTCGGCTTTCATCGCGCGGTCTCCGTTTCTTCGATCTCGATAGCGATTTCCGTCGCGGCGGGCGAGCCTCGATCGGGGGCGACGAAGCGATCGGCGCGGCGCAGCACGGGGAAGCGCCACGCCCAGACCAACGTCACGACGACCGCCCCGACGCCGCCGGCGACGACCGCCTCGACCGGGCCGAGCCACGCCGCCGTGACCCCG
>JBBSFF010000129.1:0-6437 GCA_038238995.1 Sphingomonadales bacterium | reverse complement strand
GATCGCTTGAATCAGCTGGCTCTTTTCGTCGATGCTATACCGTGCCTCGCCTTGCACGGTGAACTTGTCAGTCAGCTTGTAGTCGACCGAGCCAAATCCCGAATAGCCGGTTTGTCTGAAGTCGACGTTCTGGGTGAAATTCGGATTCACCGCCGGCAACGTCTTCGTCGCGGGGATGATCGCGCGTCCGGTCTGTGTCTGGAAATAACCGTCGCGCAAGTAGAATAAATCCGCGCCAACCAGCCAGTTGACCCGATCGCTGCCGCCCTGGAGGCGCAACTCCTGGAAGGTCGTGTTGGCGTCGTCGTCGTTGGTGTTGACCTCGTTCAATAAAACCCCGGCATCATTGTCAAAGTTCAGATATCCGCGACGCACCCGGTAATTCGTCACCGAAACCACCTTGGCAAAGCCGAGGTCCCAATCAGCGTTGAGCGAAAAGTTTTTCTGGTGCGCTCCGGAGGTCGACGGCCCGTTGAAGGCGGTGGTGAACTGGTTGCCGTCAAGATCAGGTATCGCGATCGTTGTACCGGGATCACCCCGTTCGCGGCTTACATCGGCGGTAAAGACGATGTCGAGCGACGGCGTCGGGCGATACCGCGCCGATATCCGACCGGCGGCATAGCTGCTGGTATCGATAATCTGGTTATTGAAGGTGTTGCGGTAGAACCCAGAATCACGCTCCTCGACGTCGTACCCGGCGCGCAGCGCGAAAGTATCCGACACCGGAATGTTGAGCGTCGCCTGCGAGCCGTAGTCATCCTGACTGCCCCCGAACACCTGGGCGGTCGCACCGAAGCTGAACGTCGGCCGGGCGGTAATGACGTTGATCGCGCCGCCGACGGCGTTGCGCCCGTATAGCGCCCCCTGCGGACCACGCAGCACTTCTATCCGCTCGACATCGAAGAAATCGAAGCGCTGGAACGTCCGTCCGCCGAGGTTGCCGCCGACGATATAGGCGCCGCTGCGGTACAGCCCGATCGCCGAATCCGAGTTCGGCAAGCGCGCCTGTCCGGCACCGCGGATATTCGGCTCGCCGGTCGAGTTGGCGGCCGAGTTGATGAAGGTGACCCCCGGCAGCAGCGTGATGGCATCCCGCGCGTTGGTCGCCCGGCCGAGCAAATCGTCGAGCCGATCCTTGGTCACCGCCGACACCACGCCGGGCACATCCTGCAGTCGCTCCTCGCGCTTGCGAGCGGTGACGATGATGTCGGCAGAGGACACGGGGGCGCTCTCGACCTTGGGTGCGACGGTGTCGGGCGCGGCGGTGTTGGGCGCGGCAGTCTGGGCATACGCCAGCGTCGGCCCGAAAGCCGAGAGGAGTGCCCCGATGGAGACACCCGTCCGCAAACCGATCTTCATGGTTTCATCCCCCCGTCAATCGTGCGATTGGTATCGCTTGGACATCGGCGTTTTTTGCGCTTCTGATTTTTTATTACCGACCGAACGGTAAGCGGGCAAATAGTTTTTTTGGATCAATCTATTTGGTCGTCAGGCGTTGCCCTCGCGCCACGAAAAATGCCGCTGATCGGAACTTTCGCATAGATCGCAACGGGTTGATCCTCGGACGTGCGGCTTGGCGGGGTCCCGTTAACGGGCGCCGCCACCACGCCAGCGCTTTGCGGGTCGACTACCGGTCGATCGACGCGAAAGCCGCGGTCAGCCGACGATAGGTTGGCGACCGATGCGGATCAGTGGAGTCCGAGCACGAGCTTGACGAATTCGGCGTCGGACCATTTGCCGCCAGCGGCTGCGCCACCACCGTCCGCGACATCGACCGACGTCGCGGCCACCAGGTCGGTCGCCGCCTTTTCCGCGCGGCCTTTCGCCGGGCGCCGCTGCATCGAGCGATCGGCTTGGCGGACGATGACCATGTTGGCGGTCGGAACGACGAACATCCGCTGCTGCCCGGCCCCGGCGGCAAACACGACGCCCTTGGGCAGAACGGCGATGGCGGCGTCGGCGTCGCGCGCGTCGGCAGGCTGCTTGATCTGCGCTGCGTTCGGCGACGCCGCGAACAGCCAGAAGCTCACCCCGTAGCGCGGATTCGCCGGCGTGCCCTTGAACAGCTCGGCCAACGTCTGCGGGTCGACGAGCTGTTTACCGCCCCATGCGCCGCCCAGCCGGACGAATTCGCCGAACGTCGCCCATTGACGAGCTGTCAGCGACGCCCCCGATGGCATCGTCGGATCACCTTCCTTCGTGCGCCGCCATTCACCCGGATCGATACCGATCGGCGTCAGGATGCGCTGCTTGAGATAGACCAGCGCGTCGGCGGGCGCGCCGCGCGCCTGCAACTTGCGCTTCATGACCTCGCCGAACACCTGGAACGGGATCGGACCGTATTGAAACCGCGTCCCGGGGTCGGCGTTCGCTTCGGTGGCAACCGCGACGAGGTACGACGGCGGCGCGCCGGTCGGGCCGCCGGGGACGCCGCTGATGAGGCCGATCAACTGCCGGATCGTCACCTGCGATTTGCGGGGATCCGCCTGCCACTCGGTGATCGTATCGGCGACGCGCTCGTCTAGCGACATGAACTTGTCCTGTGCCGCGGCGGCGGCCATGATCCCGGCAAAGCTCTTGGTTCCCGATGCCAGCACGTTTGATCTGGTCGCTGCCCCCCCATTCGGGTAATCCTCGCACACGACTTTGCCGTTCTTCATGACGACGAAGCTGACACCGTCGTGGCTCCCCGAATAGGCCGCAGCCGCCGCGCAGCCCGGCACGACCGGCGGCGTTGCCGCCATCGCGACGGGGTGCAGGCTCAGCCCGACAAGACCAGTGACGATGGCGATTTTCATCGATCATTCTCCTGAGGCAATACGGCGACAAAATCACCGATCGGCGCGCCGCACGGCGAGGTCGTGCGCGATCATGTCGCCTGCGCCTCCCCCCGCCGCCGATTTTTACCGACCGGTCGTTAGCCTCAATAGAGCGGATTCACCGTGCCGCGCAAACCCAAATTTACACGTCGGCGATCGGCCGATCCGAACGGGCCACCCGGCGTCAACTTGCCCCGGGATTCATTTTCACACAAAGGATGATCGTGGGGCTGCAAAAACTGACGGGATCGACACGGATGGCCAGCGTGAACCGTCAGGAACAAATCTATTTCGCCGCCGCCCGGCTGTTCGTCGACAAAGGCTATTCGGGCACGTCGATGAGCGACATCGCGCGCGCGGTCGGCGTGACCAAGGCGGGCCTGTATTACTTCGTCGAGAGCAAGGAGAAACTGCTTTACACCATCATGTCGTACGGCATGGACCGCCTGCACCGCGAAGTCGTCGAGCCGGCGCTCGCGACCGACGATCCGCTCGACCGCCTCCGCATCATCGTGCGCAACCACGTCAAGAACATCGGAATGGCGCTCGATGTGAAGGGCAATTCGATCACCAGCGTCGTCAACGAGATGATCGGCCTTACCGGCGAGATGCGGACGGAAATCGACGCGCGCAAACGCGCATATCTCGAATTCGTGCGCGATACGCTGCGCGCGCTCGATGCCCAGGGCAAGCTCGACAGCAGCGTCGATATCCCGGTCGCGACCTCGTCGATCCTCGGCATGATCGCGTGGATGACGCACTGGCACAAACCCGGCGGGCGGTTAACGCTCGACCAGCTCGCCGACCTCATCACCGATCAGGCGCTGCGGTCGATCCTTAAATCCTAGTCTCCGCTCGACAACCTACCGGTCGGTTGGTAGGCCTGCTCCATAAGTCGAGCTTGGGGCGACGATGGCGGATACGGGACAGGCTTCGTTGGCGAGCGGCGGTGCCGTCGATCCAATCGCCGTCGGGCGTTTCCTCGATACGATATTCACCGATGGGCCGGTGCCGGTTCGCCTCGAACAATTCCCCCGCGGCCATTCCAACCTGACCTTCCGCGTCCAGCGCGGCGACGCGGAGCTCGTCCTGCGCCGACCGCCGAATGGCATCATCGCCAAGTCGGCGCACGACATGGCGCGCGAGCATCGCGTGCTGTCGCGGCTGTGGCGGGCATATCCGGCGGCGCCGCGATCGATCGCGCTGTGCGACGATCCCATGGTGATCGGTGCGCCGTTCTTCGTCATGGAGCACAAGACCGGCACGGTCTTCGGTGAACTGGCTCCGGGCGACGCCGTCCCCGACCGCGCAACGATCCGGGACCGCTGTATCGCGCTCGTCGATGCGCTGGCCGATCTGCACGCGGTCGATTACCGGGCGATCGGCCTCGAAGATCTTGGTCGTCCCGTCGGTTTCATCCGGCGGCAGGTCGATGGGTGGCGCGACCGCTATGCACGCGCGCGGACGCACGATCACGCTTCGATGGATCGCCTTGGGACCTGGCTCGACGCCAACACGCCGGGTGACGCCGCGCCGACGATTTTGCACAACGACTTCAAATTCGACAATCTTCTGTTCGACGATGCCAAAGTGTCGGCGGTGCTCGATTGGGAGATGTGCACGATCGGCGACCGCTTCATGGATCTGGGATTGTTGCTGACTTATTGGGCGATGCCCGACGACGGCGCGGGCTGGCGGAGCAAAACCGATCCGTCGGCGTGGGACGGTGCCCCGACGCGGCGCGAGGTAATCGACCGCTATGCCATGCGATCGGGTCAGTCGCTGCCGAACCTCGATTTCTACGTTGCGTTTGGCGCCTTCAAACTCGCCGTGATCCTGCAGCAGTTGTTCGCGCGGTGGGCGCAGGGGCATTCGACCGACGCTCGCTCGGTCGCCTTTCCCGAGTCGGTCGACGAACTCGGGCACTCCGGTCTGCGCGCGGCGGCCGGGGATGCGCTATAAGCGGCGAACATGTCGCGCAGGGGAGAGACCGCTATGAACGGCGCCGAAACATTGCTGGCAACCGCGGCGGACGCCGGGATCACGCTATGCCTGATGAACCCGGGGACGACCGAGATGCCGCTCGTTTCGGCCTTCGAAACCGAACCACGCATCCGCCCGGTTCTCGTCGTGCAGGAGGGCGTGGCGACCGGAGCCGCCGATGGCTATTACCGGATGTCGGGCAAGCCCGCGATGGTGCTGCTCCACCTCGGTCCGGGGTTGGCGAACGGCGCGGCGTATCTGCACGATGCGAAGCGCAGCGGATCGGGGGTCCTCACCGTCATCGGCGAGCATGCGTCGTGGCATTTGCCGAACGATCCGCCGCTGGCGATGGACATCGCCGCGGTGGCCGGGTCGGTGTCGGCGCGGGTGGCGACGATCGGCGACGCGGCTGCGGTCGCGCGCGACACGCACGAGGCGACCGCCGTCGCCAACGCCGGGCAGATCGCCACCCTGATCGTTCCGCACGATTTTCAGCTGGGCCGAGTGCCGCAGTCCGCGACGCCATCTGCGCCGCCCGCCGAACCGGCGGTACGGATCGAAGCGGCCCTGGCCATTTTGCGCGCGCCGGGCGCCGCGATCCTGCTCGGCGGTACTGCGCTGTCCGAACGCGGCATCCGCGCGGCGGGGCGCTTGTCGGCGGCCGGCGTCCGCCTGCTCGTCCAGGACTTTCCGGCGCGTCTGGAGCGCGGGGGTGGCCTGATCGCGCCCGAACGCGTGCCGTATTTCCCCGAGGACGTGATCCGCTGCCTCGCGAAAAGCGCTGGTTTCGTTTGTGCCGGCGCGCGCGAGCCCGTCGCCTTCTTCGGTTATCCGAATATTCCGGGCCGCCTGCTGCCACCCGGCGCGCCGATCGTGCACCTGTTCGATCGCGGAGCCGACGCCGCGGTCGCGCTCGATGCGCTCGCCGACGCGATCGGGGCCCCTGCCGCGGCCGCGGTCAACCTCCCGCCGCCGACCGGCGCATCGGGTCCGCTCGATCAGGCGACTTTCGGCAAGGCGCTGGCGGCGGCGATCCCCGAAAACGCGATCGTCATGGACGAAGGCAACACGTCATCGCCGGCATTCTACGGCGAAAGCAGCGGTGCCCCGCGGCACAGCTATATGACCCAGCCCGGCGGGGCGATCGGGCTCGGGCTGCCGGCCGCGCTCGGGGCCGCGCTCGCGTGTCCCGACCGGCCCGTCATCGCGATCCAGGCCGACGGCAGCGCGCTGTATACGTTGCAGGCGTTGTGGACGATGGCGCGCGAGCACGCGAACGTGACCGTCATTCTGTGCGACAACCGCTCGTACCGCATCCTCGGCTTGGAGTTGGCGCGAACCGGGAAAACAGCCGCTGCCTTCGGGCCGGTCGAGCGCGCGATGATCGACCTCGGCACGCCGCCGATCGATTGGCTCGCCCTCGCCAAGGGGTTCGGCGTCGATGGGGTCGGCGTGTCGACTGCCGAAGACCTCACCGCCCGGATCGCGATCGCGGTGCGCGAGCCCGGCCCGTTCATGATCGTCGCCGCGATCGTCTAGCGCGGAGGCGCCGCCGAGGAAGCGATCGCTGCCCGGATCGCCGCGACCGACATCTTCATGATCCACGCGGTGTTGTGGTTCGGGTTGCCGTACATG
>JBBSFF010000128.1:0-6466 GCA_038238995.1 Sphingomonadales bacterium | reverse complement strand
GAGGATCATCGCGAGGAACTCGGCCCCGAGGAGGATGAACAGCCCGGCGGCGTTGAAGAAGGCGAGGATCAGCCACAGCACCGAATGCACCGGATTGCGCGACAGGATCGTCATCGTCCCGCCGAACAGGACAAACCCGGCGAACAGGTAGAAGGCGAAGGCGGCGATCATGGGGTGGTGGGGTGGTCCTCAGAAATCGTCATCCCCGCGAAGGCGGGGACCCATGACCACAACCGGTCGGGGTTATGGGTCCCCGCCTTCGCGGGGATGACGGGTCTTGCTATGCTGCGCTGCGTCTAACGCCCTGCGACAATCGCGGCAAGCGATGAGGGCATGACGTTTGCGCTCACCGCCACGCCGCATCCGCCTGCAGGTTGGCCGCAATCACCCGCTCCCAACGCTCGCCGTTCTGGAGCAGCTTGTCCTTGTCGTAGATCAGTTCCTCGCGGGTTTCGGTCGAGAATTCGAAGTTCGGCCCTTCGACGATCGCGTCGACCGGGCACGCTTCCTGGCAGAAGCCGCAGTAGATGCACTTGGTCATGTCGATGTCGTACCGCGTCGTCCGGCGGCTGCCGTCCTCGCGCGGCTCGGCCTCGATCGTAATCGCCTGCGCCGGGCACACCGCCTCGCACAGCTTGCACGCGATGCACCGCTCCTCGCCGTTGGGGTAGCGACGCAGCGCGTGCTCGCCGCGGAAGCGGGGCGACAGCGGACCCTTTTCATACGGATAGTTGAGCGTCGCCTTCGGCTTGAACTGATAGCTGAAGGTCAGCGCGAGGCCGCGGAGGAATTCGAGCAGGAGGAGCGACTTCGCGGCACGGAAGATGGCGTTCATACTTTTACCTTTACTCGCCACAGGAAGCTGATCAGCCAGCCGATCGACCCCCCGATCAGTGTCCCCCACTTCGGCCAGTGTCCGCTCGTCTCATGATCGAACACGAAATTGATCGCCGTCGAAACGACGATCGCCGTAACGAGAAAAGCAAGATAGCGGGTGCCCGCCGTCCGCGAATCGAATGAACTCAAAGACCGCATCGTCGTCCCCCTCAGCCGTAATGCCCCGTGAACACCAGCCAGCCACTGACCAAACACACCCAGAACAGTGAGATCGGCAGGAACACCTTCCACCCGAGGCGCATCAGCTGGTCGTAGCGGTAGCGCGGCACCGTCGCCTTCACCCAGGCGAAGATGTAGAACATCAGGAACAGCTTGGCGAAGAACCACACGAACCCCGGCACGAGGTACAGCGGCGCCCAGTTCAGCGGCGGCAGCCACCCGCCGAGGAACAGAATGCTCGTCAGCGCACACATCAGCAGGACGTTGGCGTATTCGCCGAGGAAGAACAGCGCGAACGCCATCGAAGAATATTCGACCTGGTAACCGGCGACGAGCTCGGCCTCGGCCTCGGGCAGGTCGAACGGCGGGCGGTTGGTCTCGGCGAGCGCGGAAATGAAGAACACGATTCCCATCGGAAACAGCAACGGGTTCATGATGTTGCCGTTGAAGATGCCGAGCACGTTGCCGCGCTGGCTCATGACGATGTCCGACAGGTTGAAGCTCGACGAATACAGCACGACGCAGACGATGACGAAACCGATCGACACCTCGTAGCTGACCATCTGCGCCGCCGACCGCAGCCCGCCCAAAAACGGGTATTTCGAGTTCGACGCCCAGCCCGACATGATGATGCCGTAGACCCCCATCGACGACATCGCGAACAGGTACAGCAGCCCGACGTTGATGTCGGCGAGCACCAGCCCCGCGTCGAACGGGATCACCGCCCAGGCGATCAGCGACAGCGTGAAGGTGATCATCGGCGCGATCAGGAATACGCCGGTATTCGCCCCCGACGGGATGATCGTTTCCTTGAGGAACAGCTTGAGCGCGTCGGCGAAGGTCTGGAGCAGCCCGAATGGGCCGACGACGTTCGGCCCGCGCCGCAACTGCATCCCCGCCCAGATCTTGCGGTCGGCGTACACCGCCATCGCGACGCCGAGCATGACGGGCAGCGCGATCAGCAAGATGAGGATGATCGTGCCGACGAAATAGCCGAGATCATGGCCTAGAAAGCTGTTTTCGAAGGCGGGGGTCCAGTTCATTCGGCGGCGTCCTTGAACGGGCGGGCGACGGTCGCGCGCGCAAACCACTCATCGTCGAGCGGAGGAGCCGCATCGGGATCGGCGGCGATCATGTCATCGATTTGATCGTCCGTCAGCGCGTTCAGCCAGGCAAGAAGTTCCGGCGTGACTCGGCGGCGCGCCTCCTCAAGCATCTCCCGCGTTCCAACCACGGTATTTTCTGAGGTCTCTTTCACGTGCCCTCCGCAGGCTGATGATGCGCCGCCTCGACCCGCGCCAAGTGTAGACTGCTACGTACCGCCCCTCGCCTAGCGATTGAATCCTGCCGATAGCAATTATTCGCGTTTCGCCATATTCGAAACGCTCATCGACCGCTTCCACATATTCGCCCGCGAATATCTCGCTGGCGAGTATGAACGGTAGGCCGTGCCGACTTTTTCGCTCCTTCTCCGGGTCAAACTAAATCACTCCGCCGCTTCGAGTCTCGGCTCCTCCGCGTCGACGATCTCGGCAACACACTCGGCCATCGTCGCGCTGGCGCGGGCGACGGCGTTGATCAGGTAGAAGTTCTTGATCGGCAGGGTGAACGGCCCCGATGGCGCGGCGTCGGTACCGGCGGGCGCGGTCCAGACGGCGGGCGTCGCGCCTTCGCTCGCCAGATGCGGCCATTCCGCCGCGATCCGGGACCGCAACGCGCGCAGGTCGTCGTATGGCAGCGGCTTGCCCAGCACCGCCGACAGCGCACGGAAGATCGTCCAGTCCTCGCGCGCCTCGCCCGGCGGGAAGGTCGCGCGGGCGCCGCGCTGGACGCGGCCTTCGAGGTTGACCCACGTCCCCGACTTCTCGGTATAGGCGGCGGCGGGCAGGATAACGTCGGCGGTGCGCGCACCGCGGTCGCCGTGGTGGCCGATGTAGACGGTGAAGCCGCCCGCGACCTCGACCTCGTCGACGCCGAGGTTGAACAGCACTTTGGGCGGGGCCGCAGACAGCGCCGCCATGCCGCCATCGCTCGTGAAGCCTATATCGAGCGCGCCGACCCGCGATGCGGCGGTGTGGAGCAGGTTGACCCCGTTCCAGCCGTCGCGGACGAGGTTGAAATTCGCCGCGAACGCATGGACCGCCGCGAGCGCGTCGCCGCCCGCCAAAGTCCCCATGCCGACGAGTACCGCCGGGCGATCGGCCTTGGCGAACGCATCGGCCACCGGCTGCGGCAGGTCGCAAAGCAGCGCCGCGTCCTCGCCGAGCTGCGTCACCGGATACGTCAGGTCGACCTCCGGCCCGATATTGAACACCGCCGCGCCGCCGCGCCGCACCGCCTTGCGCAGCCGCGTGTTGACGAGCGGCGCCTCCCAGCGCGGGTTGGTCCCGACGAGCAGGATGACATCGGCGCGCTCGATGCCCGCGAGGCCCGAGTTGAACAGATAGCGCGAGCGGTCACCGGTCGGCACCGCCGCGCCGTCCACCCGGCACTCGTGGCGGCTCGACCCGAGCGTGCCGAGCAGGTCCTTGAGCGCGACCATCGCCTCGACGTCGCACAAGTCTCCCGCGACGGCGGCGATGTCGTTGCCGCTCACCCCCGCCAGCGCGCCCTTGATCGCATCGAACGCGTGCCCCCAACTCGCGCGCGTCAGCTTGCCGCCGACGCGGACATACGGCGTGTCGAGCCGCCCGCGCTGGAGCCCGTCGACCGCGAAGCGCGTCACGTCGCTCGCCCATTCCTCGTTGACGTCGTCGTTGACCCGCGGCGTCACACGCATCACCACGGCGCCGCGGGTGTGGACGGTGATGTTGGTCCCGACCGCGTCCATTACGTCGATCGATTCGGTCTTTTTCAGCTCCCATGGCCGCGCCTCGAACGCGTACGGCTTCGACGTCAGTGCGCCGACCGGGCACAGGTCGATGATATTGCCCGACAATTCCGACCGCACCGCGCCTTCGAGGTACGAGGTGATCTGCATGTTCTCGCCGCGACCGATCGCGCCGATCTCCTCGACGCCGGCGACTTCCTCGGCGAAGCGAACGCAACGCGTGCAGTGGATGCACCGCGTCATCACCGTCTTGACGAGCGGCCCCATGTATTTCTCGGTCACCGCGCGCTTGTTCTCGAGGTAGCGGGTGTGGCCCTTGCCGTAGTTGAGGCTCTGGTCCTGCAGGTCGCACTCGCCGCCCTGGTCGCAGATCGGGCAGTCGAGCGGGTGGTTGATCAGCAGGAACTCCATCACCCCCTCGCGCGCCTTCTGTGTCTTTGGGCTGCGGGTGTGAACGACCTGCCCATCGGCGGCGGGCATCGCGCACGACGCGACCGGCTTTGGCGACTTGTCGATCTCGACGAGGCACATCCGGCAGTTGCCGGCGATGCTGAGGCGTTCGTGGTAGCAAAAGCGCGGGATCTCCGCCCCGGCCAGCTCGCACGCCTGCATGACGGTCGCCCCGGCGGGAACCTCGACCTCGATACCGTCGATGGTGAGTTTAGGCATGCGTCAGCTTCCGGGGTTGGCGGCGACGAGCCGATAGAGCGACGTCGCGACGAGCCAGCGGACATCGCTCGGCCTGATGCGCAGCGCGTAGCCGAGCGGCGCGCATGCCTGCAACGCCGGGCCGATCGCCTGAAACGCCGACGCTTCGCCGGGGGTCGTGGGCGCGGCGTCGAGCAGCGCCGCCGCCTCCGCCGGCATCGCCGCGACCGCGCACTCGAACAGCGCGAAACTCGTCTCGCCCTCGGTCTGCGGCGGGACCCGCTCGGGTGCGCGCACGGACGTCGCCCTGGCCTGGCGCAACAGGACGGCGTCGTGATCCTTAAGCAAAGCCTCGGCAATCGTGCCGCGCATCTCCACGCCGTTGAAATGGACCGACGCGAACGAGCCCGCAAGACACGGCTCGGCGGCGTAGATCACCGCGTTGACCGGCGACCCTCGGTCCGCCCGGTCGTCGGAATTCGACAGGACGAACCGCGCCGCGACCTTCGGATTGTGCCGCACGACGCAGCCGCCGACCTGCTGCGCGGTGACATAGCGCGGCATCAGCGGCCCCGCCTGGGGGTGACCCCCGGGGGGCGGCGGATTTTGGGCGGCGGCGGGACCAGCAGCAACCACGATCGCAGCGATAGCGACCAGCGCTGACAGTCCAGAAACCACCATGCGTGCACGCGACCCGGCGGGAGCGCGAAGACGGGGCTGGTCGCTCATCGGACTAAGCATTCTCGTCTCGACCGAGCGGCGATGGTTCGACGTCGTACAGGCTTCGCGGGCGAAGCATCTCCGTCCGACGACGGCGACCAACCAGCCATATCACAGCCACCACAGGCAAGGCGAGGATGCCGAGGACGAGCGCCACCATGAACCAGTGAAAAAGCCCGAAGCCGATCATCGCTACTCCGCCGCCTGCAGCATCGCCGGCACCTGCACGAACCCCTTGCGCTTCGCGATACGCGCTTCGACCTCGGGGCGAAAATGGCGGATCAGGCCCTGGATCGGCCATGCCGCCGCATCGCCCAACGCGCAGATCGTGTGACCCTCGATCTCGGTGGTGACTTCGAGCAGCAGGTCGATCTCGTGATACTCGGCCTCGCCGGTGACGAGGCGTTCCATCACCCGCCACATCCACCCGGTGCCCTCGCGGCAGGGCGTGCACTGGCCGCAGCTTTCGTGCTTGTAGAAATACGACAGGCGGGCGATCGCGCGGATGATGTCGGTCGATTTGTCCATGACGATCACCGCCGCCGTGCCGAGCCCCGATTTCAGGTCCTTGAGTCCATCGAAGTCCATCGGCGCGTCAAGAATCTGGTGCGCCGGAACGAGCGGCACCGACGACCCGCCCGGAATGACACACAGCAGATTGTCGGTCCCGCCGCGGACGCCGCCGCAATGCGTGTCGATGAGCTCGCGAAAGGACACGCCCATCGCCTCCTCGACGACGCACGGCTTGTTCACGTGGCCGCTGATCTGGAACAGCTTGGTGCCTTCGTTCTTCGGGCGGCCGATTGCGGCGAACCACGCCGCGCCGCGCCGCAGGATCGTCGGCGCGACGGCGATCGACTCGACGTTGTTGACCGTCGTCGGGTTGCCGTACAGCCCCGCGCCCGCGGGAAACGGCGGCTTGAGGCGCGGCTGGCCCTTCTTGCCCTCGAGGCTCTCGAGCATCGCGGTTTCCTCGCCGCAGATATACGCCCCCGCGCCGCGGTGGACGAAGACGTCGAAGTCGTAGCCCGACCCGCACGCGTTCCTGCCGACCAGCCCGGCGGCGTAGGCTTCGGCGACGGCGGCGAACAGCGTCTCGGCCTCCCGGACATATTCGCCACGGATGTAGATGTACGCCGCCGACGCGCGCATCGCGAAGCCGGCGATCAGCGCGCCCTCGATCAATTTGTGCGGATCGTGGCGGATGATCTC
>JBBSFF010000127.1:0-6516 GCA_038238995.1 Sphingomonadales bacterium | reverse complement strand
GAGCTTGCGGTCGGTCAATTCCATCAGCGCGCGAAGCCCGGCGGCACCGCTCTCGTAATCAAAGTCGCCATGAACCAATACCGACCGATGCCCGAGCTCGTCGAGACGCTGCTGCGCGCCACGAACGCGCTCCTGCCCGACGTAGTTATCTGCGGGCCCCGAGATGATGCCGAATATCGTGTGCCCCGCCGCGACCAGCCGGTCGACGAGCTGCCGTTCCCCGCCGACCGAATCACAGCCAACGCTCGCCACCGGTTCACCCTCGCCGAAGCGGTTGTAGAGGACGACGGGAACGTTATGCCGCGAGAAGTCGCGGAGTTGCGCCGGCGTCAACCGCGCCGCCACGATCGCGCCGTCGACGCGGTATCGCCAGACGTGGTCGAGCATCGCATCGACCTCACCTTCCGTCTGCAACGCGAACAGCAGCACACGGATGCCGCGATCAGAAAGGCGGCGGGTCAATTCGGCGAGAACCTCAGGATAATAAAGGTTGGTCAGGTTCGAGATGATGACCGCGACGAGGTTCGACTTGCGCGTGATTAGGCCGGAGGCCATCGCGTTCGGATGATAGCCGAGCTCGCGCGCCGCGCTAAGCACGAGGGCTCGGGTCTTCGGCGCGATGCTCGACCCGGGACGGAAGCAGCGCGACACCGCCGACTGCGACACGCCCGCACGCTGGGCGACATCGTACGACGTCGGCGAGCCGCGCTGTCCATCCGCTTTGGTCATTACCGGCCAGACTGCCGTGTTCGGCGGCGCTTGACCAGTGGTCACGCATTGTAACGACGTGCGGGTCGCACGTCGGATTGCCAACGAAGTCACTTGCCATCGCCTTTTCCCGGTGGCAGCACCGATGCGGCAAGGGGGGTCAGGATGCGCAACAGCGGATTTGCGACGGGTATGTGGGCGGACGGCTTTAAACGTGCAGCGGCGTTTGGGTTTTCGTTCGATGCTCATCTCGCGCCGACCGCGATCTGAGCGGGCTCGCTGTGCTGCCCTTCATCTTGCCCGAACGCCCGGCTGTCACGCGCACCCGGCAGCGCGATGGTGCCACGCCCGCGGCCAACCGTACCCGAACCCAGCCGATGGCAGGCTTCGATGAGCGGTTCATCGACATAGTCGACTACATCATCGGCGCGACTGACGAAATTTGGGCGACGCGCGCGGTCGGACGGATTTACGACATCTACGACGCGCACTGCACGGTCTACTCCGCCTACGGCGTCATCCGCTCGGTCGAGGAAGTCGTCGCGGCAACGATCTCAACGATGGATGGATTTCCCGACGAGGACACCGAACACCTGAACGTCGCGTGGAGCGGCGACGAGCTGCAAGGTTTCTACACATCGCACCTCGGCCAATTGCAAGCGACCAACCTCGGCACGACCGCATACGGCCCAGCGACCGGCAAGCGCGTGTCGACACGTTTCTGCGCCGACTGCGTCAGCCGTGACAACCGCATACACACCGGATGGCTCGTCCGCGACAATGGCGCGCTCGTCCGCCAACTTGGACTGGACATCCATACAACCGCGCGAGCGGTCGCCGCGGTCGCAATGTTCGATCTACCGGTGCTGTCGGTGCCGACGCGGCTCGACGGGCAAGTTCCGCGGCGGTTCTACGACATGCCGAACGACACGCCGTCGGCGTGGGCGCAGCATCACTTTGGTCAGATTTGGAATGCCCGACGCTTCGAGCACATTCCTTTTCACTATGCCGCCGATGCCTTGGCGCATTGGCCGGGCGGGCGCGAGGCGACCGGGCGGCACGACATCGCGGCCCTTATTATCGGACTATTCGCTAGCCTGCCCGACGCCACGGTGCGCATCGAACACGTCAGCTGGTCGGAGGAAGCCGACGGCGTCATCCTCGCGGTCCGCTGGCTCCTTGAGGGCACGACCCGTCCGGGCGGATTGCTCGGCAACGCGCCGGGGGACAGGCCGGTCGCCGTCTTGGGAATGAGCCATATGCGCTTCGACGACGACTATGTCGTAGAGGAATGGACGGTGTTCGACGAAGTCGGCGTCCTCGCGCAGGTGTACCGGCAGTGATGCGCTGGAACGATCTGCCGGAGGTTAGATCACCGGTCGGCCGGCCGATAGTCGACGTCCTCGCCGACGGGCCGCGCCGACAAGACCTGCCGGGCTATGAGCCGGTGTATCGCGACTTCGTCGATTACATCATGCGCTGCACGCACCGGATCTGGGAGGAAAAGAACATTGGGCTGTGCCGGACGCATTATGCCGACGATGTCGTCATGCACACGCTCGCCGGCCCGGGCGTCGGCGCGGAGAGCGTGGTGCAGGGCACGATCGGCGCGCTCGGCATGTCGAGCGATCGGCAGGTGATCGGGCAGGACGTCGTGTGGAGCGAAGACGCCGACGGCACTCTGTACAGCTCGCACCGGATCAACGGCCAGATGACGCACATGGGCGACGACGCGATGCTGGGAGCCGCGACGTTTCGCGGTACAGGCGCGACGACGATCGCCGACTGCGCGTGCCGCGCGAACTGCATCGTCGAGGAGTGGCTCGTCCGCGACAACTGGCGCGCGGTGGCGCAGGTCGGCGGCGATCCATGGGCGCTCGCTCAAACGCAGGCGGCGGCCGACAAAGCCGGCGACCCGGCGCGGCATCGGTGGCGCACCGACGCAATCGCCGTAGTGCGGCGTGGCCGCGACGTCGCGATCGAGGACGGCCATCCTGCTGCTATCCCGGCGGCGATGCTCGCTCGCGCGTTCCGCGACGATATGTTCGGCGACGCGGCGGCGGCGTTGTCGCCCGCCGCCGAAATCCGATGGCCGTCGATGCGGCACGGCCATGGCCGCGGCTTCTGGATCGGCTGCGCGACGCAACTTCGGTCGGTGCTGCACGATGTCGCCTTCAGGCTCGACCATGCCGCCGCGCGCCCGCTGCCGCACGGCGATGTCGCGGTCGCGCTGCGCTGGTCGATCGCGGGTCGGCACGCCGGGGGCGGCGTCTGGGGCACGCCAACTGGGCGCGACGTTCTGATCATGGCCATGTCACATTACCGACTACGCGTCGGCGCGATCGTCGAGGACGTTACGGTGTTCGACGAACTGGCAGTGTTGCGTCAGATCGCGGGAGGCGTGATGCCGGGGGAGTTGCATGTATGAGCGCACTCGACGCGATGGCGGCGGTTGCGAGGGGCGAGGCCCCGCCGCAACTCCTTGGCGCATGCCGTCTCGAGGTCGGCGGCTTCGACGCGTTCGGGATCGAGGCGATCGGCGACGCCTTCCGCCACGATCCGGTCGCGCTTGCCGGCGCGATGATCGCCGAAGACGTCATGAACTTTGCCGCGATTGTCGAGGACCAAGGGCTGTTCGCCGACTTGTACGACGGCAATATCGGGCGGCTGTGGCGTGCCGGGCGGCCCGCGCCGCACATGAACGAACCCTTCGTCGCGGTGCCCTTCGACCCCGATCTGCGGCAGGAGCGCGGTGATATCGAATTCGCCGGGAGCGATCACCCCGGCCTCGCCGACGACGCCGACGTGCGCGTACGCGAAACCGGCCTCGCGATCCTCGCGCGCGACCCAACGGCGTGGCGGTCGCGGGCGTTCTGTATCCGCGCGTTCGGCACCGCCGCGCACGGCGCTGCGTTGTTCGCGCTCTACCGGATGAGCGGCGACCGCGTCCGGGTCAGCGGCTTCGGCTATGCAGTGGCGATCTGGGACGGCAGCATCAGCAGGGTCACGCTCGACACGGTACCATTGCCCGGCGACAGACGTGTTCGGATCGCCGGATGACCGCGTCTCCGCTTACCAAGCAGCTCAAACTGTCGTACGGCCTCGGAAGCACCGCCGAGGCGCTCGTCATTACCGCGACGACGAGTTTCCTGCTGCTGTTCTACAATCAGGTTCGCGGCCTGCCCGCCGCGCATGTCGGAATAGCGCTTGCGTCGGGCCTGTTTGTCAATGCGGTGTTCGATCCGCTCGTCGGATCATGGTCGGATCGCACGCGGTCGCGATGGGGGCGGCGGCACCCGTTCATGTTCGCGTCGATCCTGCCGGCGGCCGCGCTGTTCTGGGCGGTGTTCAACCCGCCCGCGATCGGCGAATTCGGCCAGCTGGCCTGGCTCGCCGTCACAAACACGCTGCTGCTCGCCGCGATGACGCTGTACCACACGCCCCACCTCGCGCTCGGCGGTGAATTGTCCGAGGATTATCTCGAGCGCTCGAGCGTGATGGCGTACAATACCTTCTGCCAATGGATCGGCGACACGCTTGGCTGGCTGCTGTCGTTCCGCGTGTTCTTCGCCGCCACCGCCAAGTTTCCGAACGGCGCGCTCGATCCGTCGCGCTGGCCGCTGTTCGCCGGCAGTATCGTGGTCGCGATCGTTGCCCTGCTCGGCTTTTCGAGCTGGTCGACGCGGGGCCGCATTCCCTATCTGCGAAAGCCCGCCGCCGACGCCCCCGGCTTCAGCGTGCGCGAATTGCTCCGCGACGTCGGGCGCGCGACCTCCAACCGCAACTACGTCATGCTGTTGCTCGGCCTGTTCTTCGTGTCGATGATGGTCGGCGTCCGCGGCGGCTTGTGGCTCTATGGCGCGACCTTCTTCTGGCGGCTGACCAACGACCAAATCAGCTATTTCGTCATCGGCAGCTTCTGCGGCTATCTTTTTGCCGCCTTCGTCGTGAAGCGGCTGCATGCGCGCTTCGACAAACGCTGGACCGGCGCGATCGCGTTGCTGCTCTACACCGTCGGGCCGGCGATTCCGCTCGCGCTCGGCTGGCTTGGCATTCTGTCTTGGCAAACGCCGGGACTGCTGTGGATTCTGATCGCCTTTTCGGTGCTCCAACACGCGCCGTACAGCGTGATGACGACGACAATCTACTCGGCGCTCGCCGACATCGCCGATGAGAACGAACTCCGGTTCGGTGTCCGGCAGGAAGGTATCCTGTATTCGACGCGTACTTTCTTCGGACGCGTCGACCAGGCGCTCGGTACCGCGATGGCCGGCTGGGTGCTGACGTTGATCGCCTTCCCGGCCAAGGCGGTGCCGGGTCACGTCGACCAGACCGTACTGACGGGAATCGCGGCGGCGTTCGTTCTATCGACGGTTCCGGGGCTCGTTGCCGCCATCTTCTATGCGCTGCTGCGCGTGACGCAGACGACGCACCGCGCGACCCGCGCGGCGCTCGACGCGCGACGCCTGCCCGGCACGGTGGCGATCGCATGATTGCCTCAATCCATCCATGATCGCCGCTGGGAGGACCGATTGACCGATTTCCAGGCGGAAAAAGCCATTGTCCGCGCGTATCACGCCGACCTTGCGACCGCGACGCCCGACACTGTCGCTGACATTCTCGCGCGCCACGTCGCGCAACGCTGGCACTGGCGCGGCATGCACCCGTTCAACGCGCAGCACGGTGCGGCGGCGGTCGCCGCGGTTTTCTGGCAGCCATTCCTGAACGCCATGACCCGCGTCCAACGCCGCGCCGACATTTTCATGGCGGGGCTGAACGAGATCGACGGCTTCGAGGGGCGCTGGGTTGTGCAGATGGGCCACCTGATGGCGCTGTTCGATCGCCCGTGGCTTGGCATCCTGCCGACCGGCCGCATCGTCATGTTGCGCTTTGTCGAGTTCAATCGCGTCGAGGACGGGCGGATCACCGAGACGGCGATGTTCGTCGATCTCGTCCATCTGATGATGCAGGTCGACCAGTATCCGTTGCCGCCCCAGACCGGCGCGATGCTGATACAGCCCGGTCCGATGACGCACGAGGGGCTAATGTACGACCGCCAGGATCCCGCAACGGGAGTCCGCACGCTCGGCGCGATTAACGCGTTGCTGCACAATCCGAAAGCGCAGGTCGACGGAACCACCGAGGCGCAGCGGCTGGCGCGCGTGTGGCACGAAGACATGATCTGGTGGGGCCCCGGCGGAATCGGCGCGACCTACACCATTCCCCGCTATCTCAAACAGCATTCGCAGCCGTTCGGCGACGCGTTGCACACAGGCTACACCTTCAACGGCCATCTCTGCCGCATGGCCGAGGGGCATTTCGGCGGCTTCTTCGGCTGGGCGAACCTGACAGTCTTCAATTCGGGCGGTTATCTCGGCATGACGCGAGGGCCTGGGCCGTCGGAGATGCGGGTGGTCGATATCTACCGCGAACGAGATGGCAAGCTCGCCGAGAACTGGATATTCATCGATTTCCTGCACTATCTCGCCGTGCAGGGGCTCGACGTGCTGGCCCGCATGCAACGCATCCGCGAATATTAGCCGCGTTTTCGGCCCCGGTTGCATTCGGATGCAGGCGGTGTCAGCTTCGCGATATCGATTAGCCGGGAGGGGCATGCTATCGTCATGGCGACGTTGTCGACGATCCCGCGCAGTGAGCTTGCCCCGCCGCTGACAGTCGGCATCAAGACCGCGTTCGGCCTCGGCAGCATCGCTGAAGGCATCGCCTTTACGACCAACGCCACGTTCTTACTGCTGTTCTACAACCAGGTGCTGGGGCAGTCTCCGGCGCTGGTTGGGCTCGCCGTTT
>JBBSFF010000126.1:0-6527 GCA_038238995.1 Sphingomonadales bacterium | reverse complement strand
TCGGTGAGCAGCGTCGCCGACCCGTTGACCTCGACTGCCCGCGCCGCGCCTGACGAGATGAGCGCAAGCACCGACACGATCGTCCCGACAATGTTGCCCCCGCGCAACACGGGTTGGCGGGGGCAAGGTCGACGGACCATGTTGGCATGCATAATTAACGGGCACTTGCGCCGCACCGGCTCAAAAAGCAAGCAGCGACGCCCGTCGACTGACCTAGAACAACACTCCGGCCTCGACGATGCCGCGAAGCTGCGAGGTGTCGTTGCCGAGCTTGCCGAACGCTGCCCCGGCGGTGACATTGCTCGCCTTGATGTAAGACCCTTCGGCACGGACGAAGAAGATCTTGTACTGGTACGTCGGGGTAACGGTGAACGAGAAGGCGTCGCTGCCGGTGCCGTACAGGAAGCTTGCCGCACTGCCGCCGCGCTTGCCCGATGTGCTCAGGTATTCGGCGCGAACCGGCAGGCTGAATTCGGGGGTGAAGCTGTATTTGGCGAGAATCGCGGCGCCGATGGTCGAGGCCGAGGTCGTTCCGAACTGCTTCACGAGACTGTCGACGTGCGTATACTGGACGTACGGCTGGATCAGCCATGGCCCGTCGGTGTGGGTCAGGATCAGGTTGAAGATCTGGCTGTTGTTGAGCAGGCCGCCGGTCGCAAAGGTCGACTTGGTCGTGGTTTTTGTGTTGCCACTTGCAGCGAAGGCGAGGACGTTCTTGGGGTCGATGGTGTAGGCGACCGACCCCGAGACGGTGCTGTACTTCGACGAATAATAGCCGTCGGTCAGCGCGACCGAGAACGACAGCGGCCCGGCGCTATAGTTCGCCTGCACGCCCTTGCTGACGGCGGGTTCGAGGTTCCACAACAGCCCGCGGTCGATGTTCGTATTCTCGAAGGTAAAGGTGTATTCGGCCCCGATCAGCGTCGGCAGCTTACCCGCCTGAACCGAGAAATTGGCGGCCGGGGCGATCTTGATGAACGCCTGCGGGATCGGTCCATAGGTCAGTTCGTTGAGCCGCGACGCGCGGGTGTAGGGGACGCCGAGCGACGGCAGCGAATAGATGCCCGCCTGGACGAAGAACTGGAAGACTCCGTCGACCTTCTGGACGAAGACCTGACCATTGCCGATGTCGCCGAACGAGCCGTGGTCGCCCGCGGCGGTGACGGCGTGATCCTGGAAACGCCCGAGGCCCGAGACGACCCCGGTGACATAGACCTTGCCGAAGCCGCCAAGATCGAAGTTGGTCGGGGCGCCGTTACCGGCGAGCGGGCCGGTGATCGCCGGCAACAGGACCGGCGCGGCAGGCACGGTGGCGGGCGGCGTCGCGGCGGCGGCTGGAGCGTCCTGCGCAAACGCCGGCTGCGCGATCATTGCGGCCCCAATCATCGTCCCGGCCATCAGATGTTTGATCATTGTCGTCATTCTCCCTGCTCTGCGATGGCGTTCAGCTCGACTTGTGCACTGCAACAAGTGTGCCAGACAGGGATGCTGGTCGCCGCCGCGTTTCGGGCGGCAGAAAAAAAGGCCGGTGGCGAACCACCGGCCTTAGTAAAATCCTTGGGGAGGATCGCCTTTCGGCAAGTCTGTTGTGCACTGCAGCAAAGACGATGGCAAGCGTTTTTTTAGCGATTTCGGTCGCGCTTGGCTCCGTTCCGCGTCCGTTCTATACCTCGGCGCATGAACGACCTGTTCGCCGCGACCGCGGCCTCGACCGACTATGATGCCAGCCACATCGAGGTGCTCGAAGGCCTCGAACCTGTCCGCCGCCGCCCTGGCATGTACATCGGCGGGGTCGACGAACGCGCGCTCCACCACCTCGCGTCAGAGGTGCTCGACAATGCGATGGACGAGGCGGTCGCGGGGCACGCGACCCGGATCGAGGTCACGCTCGACGCCTACGACCGGCTGACGATCACCGACAACGGGCGCGGCATCCCGGTCGACGAGCACCCGAAATACGCCGGCAAGTCGGCGCTCGAGGTCATCATGACGATGCTCCATTCGGGCGGCAAGTTCTCGGGCAAGGCGTATGCGACCAGCGGCGGGCTCCACGGCGTCGGCATTTCGGTCGTCAACGCGCTGTCGTCGGACCTGACGGTCGAGGTTGCGCGCAACAAAGCGTTGTTCCGCCAGACGTTTTCGCGCGGATTCCCGACGTCGGCGCTCGACGCCCTCGGCGCGGTCAACGGGCGACGCGGCACCTCGGTCGCCTTCACCCCCGATCCGCAGATCTTCGGCGACGACGCCCACTTCAAGCCCGCCCGCCTCTATAAGCTCGCCCGGTCGAAGGCGTACCTGTTCCGCGGCGTCGAGATCCGCTGGAAGTGCGACCCCGCGCTGATCGCCGACGCGACCCCGGCGGTGGCGACCTTCCAGTTCCCCGGCGGTCTTGCCGACCATCTGACCGAACAGCTCGGCGACCGCGAGCGCGTCGTCGGCGACTTGTTCGCCGGGCGCGCCGACCTGCCCGAGGGGCGCGGCGCGGTCGAATGGGCGGTGGCGTGGCCGATGTGGGGCGACGGAGCGACGAGTTATTACTGCAACACCGTGCCGACCCCCGACGGCGGCACCCACGAAGCTGGGCTGCGTGCTGCGCTTGCGAAGGGAATCAAGGGCTTCGCCGGACTGATCGGACAAAAGAGGGCAACCGACCTCGCCCCCGAGGATGTCATGACCGGGGCCGAATTGATGCTGTCCTTGTTCATCCGCGATCCGCAGTTCCAGAGCCAGACGAAGGACCGGCTGACCAGCCCCGAAGCGGCGCGGCTCGTCGAGGCGGCGGTCCGCGATCATTTCGACCATTGGCTGAGCGGCAACGAGGGCCGTGCCCGCATCCTGCTCGGCGTCCTGCTCGAGCGGATGGACGACCGGCTGCGGCGCCGTGCCGATCTCGCCAATCAGCGCAAGACCGCGACCAACAAGCGCAATGTCCGCCTGCCCGGCAAGCTGACCGACTGCACCCGCAGCGACGCGGTCGGCACCGAGGTGTTCATCGTCGAGGGCGATTCGGCGGGCGGCTCGGCGAAGCAGGCGCGCGACCGCACGACGCAGGCGGTGCTGCCGATCCGCGGCAAAATCCTCAACGTCGCGAGCGCGACCGCCGCCAAGATCCTCGCCAATACCGAGGTCGCCGACCTGATCCAGGCGCTCGGCTGCGGCACGCGCGACCGCTACAATCCGGCGGCGCTGCGGTACGAGAAGGTCGTCATCATGACCGACGCCGACGTCGACGGCGCGCACATCGCGACGCTGCTGATGACCTTTTTCTTCCAGGAGATGCCGGGACTCGTCCGCGACGGGCATTTGTACCTCGCGCAGCCGCCGCTCTACCGCCTCGCCCACGGCGGGACGGTCGCCTATGCCCGCGACGACGCCCACCGCGAGGAACTGCTGCGGACGGTGTTCAAGGGCAAGTCGAACCTCGAGATCGGACGCTTCAAGGGGCTCGGCGAGATGGCGTCGGCGCAGCTAAAGGAAACCACGATGGACCCGGCGAAGCGCACGCTGCTGCGCGTGACGATGCCCGCCGACTATGACGCGCGCGCCGATGTCCACGACCTCGTCGAGCGGTTGATGGGCCGCCACCCCGAACACCGCTTCGCCTTCATCCAGGCGAGCGCGCGCCAGGTCGAGGCGGAGGCGATCGACGCCTGACGCCGTCGCTTAAAGCCGCGCGACGAAGAAATCGAGCACGCGCCGCGCCGTCGCCGACGAAAATTGATGCGCGGTATAGGCGACGAATAGCTGGTCCTGAATATCCTTGCCGAACGCCGAGTATTGCGCGGGGATGATCGGGGTTAGGTTGACATTCGTCGGATCGTTGATTTGATAGTCATTCGCGTTCAGCAAGTTCGCTGTCTTTAATGACGTATAGATTGCCGTCGAGTCGGTTACCGACACCCCTGGAATTTGGCTGAAGCGCGACGGGTAGACGGCGCTTGGGGCCACGACGATATACGCGGTCGCAATCCCGCGAGCGGCGAGCAGGTCCGAATTCGACTTGGCCGACGCATTGCGATTGGGATCGGCGACCGTATCGTTCTGCGCCATCGTCCAGATGCCGGGAACCGTCGTAACCTGCGCGATCTGGGGGGTGCCCGGCACGCAATGCTGGTGGCTGGCCTTCCAGTTGAGCAGGAACGCGAAACGAAGCGCCGCACCCGCGCCGTCGGAGTGCCCCGACCCGAACACCGGCGTCGCGGCGGTCATCAACTGCTGGGAGATAAACAGCGAGATCAACGACTGGATGTTGGCGACGTCGATGTTGGCCGCCGGATTGGCCTGGTTGACGGTTGCGTCCCAAGACTTGTTGACCCGGTCGTTGCTGTCGAGCGAGACGACGGCGAAGCCGCTACCGACCGCGTCGCGCGCGAATTTGAGTTCCTCGACCTTGGTGAATTGCGTGCCGCCGTTGCCACCGGTGCCGTGGAAACGAAAAATCACACCGCGCGGCATTGGCGTCGGGAAAAACCAATACGCGTTGACCGCGGTCGGGTCGTTGGCCGCGACATTGTTGAGGATTCGCGTCGTCGGCGTAAACGCCGCGAGGGCCTTGAAACTCGCCGTTATCGTGTTGCTCCCCGTCAGCGCCAACGTGCCGCTGCGTCGCTCGCCCGCGGTCAGCAGAATCGCTGTCGACCCGGTCCATTTGTCGAACACCTGACCGACCGGATCGGCGTTGGCGAAGACGTCGAGAGTCGCGCCCGGGGTCTGGGTTACCGCCTGGATGCCGTTGACGACCGTCAGCGTTCCCGCGGGTGTCGCAACCGGCGGGGTCGGCGTCGGTGTCGGGGTGGCCGCCGCCGGGGTGGCGGTCGGCGTCGAGGTGCCGCCGCAGGCAACGGTCGTCAGGGCTACCAACCCGAACCCGATCACGTTGCGACGACCATAAAGTTCGTTCATAAAAACTCCGCATTCGGCCAGGGATTTGGGACGGGGCGACCTGTCGACACCCAATAAACGTGGAAGCAACTCAAACCCTTCGCGGCGGTGAACATTCGGGCCGAGCCCGACGCCGCGGTGCTACCGTGTCAACGCCTCGACGAGGGCCCTGACTTTCGCCTGCCGCCACTGTGGGGTCGGGGCGACGAGCCAATAGGCGTCGGTCGCGGGTGCGGGCTCCCCGAGCGCGACAACGACGCCGGTCGTTGCGGCGAGGAGCGTCGGCACGCGCGCGACGCCGATGCCCGCTGCCGCTGCATCGATCGCGAGCCCGGCGTCGGCGACGGTCAGCGCGACCGTGCCGACGCCCGGCCAGCCCGCGCCGGGGTGCTCGATCCGCCGCTCCGGATCGGCTTCTGCCAGCCCGACGACGACCATCGCCGCGTCGCCGAGTTGTTTGCCGTGAAGCCCCTCAATGTCGGGCGTCGAGCCGTAGACGACCGCGAGGTCGAGGTTGGCCTGGGTGAAATCGACCCCATAATCCGCCGCGCCGACGACGAAGCGGACGTCGTGATCGCGCGCATACGCAGCGAGCCGCGGGGTCAGCCAGCGCGCGGTGAAGTCGCGCGGCGCGGCGAGCGTCAGAACCTTCGACCCCTGCGCGTCCTGGAGGATACGGACCGACTCCTCGAACTCGAGGAACCCCGCGCGCAGTGCCGGCAACGCCCGTTCGGCCTCGGGGGTCAGTTCGAGATTGCGCGTCATCCGCTTGAACAGGACGGTGCCGAGAACGTCTTCGAGCGCGCGGATCTGCTGCCCTACCGCCGCCGGCGTCACCGCGAGTTCGTCGGCCGCCTTGGTGAACGACAGGTGCCGCGCGGCGGCGTCGAAGACACGGAGCGCATTGAGGGGGAGGTGGGTGCGTTTCACCCGACCCCGCTCAATGCATCACCCGCTTCGCATCGGGCTGGTCGAGCGAAAATAGCGGGATCGCGATCTCGAACAGCGTCTCGCGCGTCGCCATCGTGTAGCTGCCGACCATCGTCCCGTTCGGCGTCGGCAGCGGGCAGCCGCTGACATAGTCGAACGCCCCGCCGGGCGCGATCACCGGCTGCTCGCCGACGACGCCGTCGCCGCGAACCTCCTCGGTCCGCCCGCGACCGTCGGTGATGATCCAGTGGCGCGACAGCAGCTGGACGTTGTCGGCGGTGTCGTTCTCGACGCGGACATGATAGCTCCACGCGAACTCGCCCGCCTCCGGGTCCGACTGCTCGTCGAGGTAGCGCGGGGCGACGCGGACGGTGATCCCCGACGTCGTCGCGGCGTAGGGGAAGAACGCCTTCACAGCCCCGCCTTGGTCAGCGCCTGGTCAAGATCGGCGATGATATCGCGCGGGTCCTCGAGCCCGACCGACAGGCGGAGCATCCCCTCGGTGATACCCATCTCCTCGCGCACCGCGACGGCGACGCTGGCGTGGGTGGTCGACGCCGGATGTGTCATCAGCGTCCGCGAGTCGCCGAGGTTGTTCGAGATGTCGATCAGTTCGAGCGCGTCGAGCAGCGCGTGCGCCTGTCTCCGGTCGGCGACGAACAGCGCGATGATCGTGCCCCCGCCCGCCATCTGTCGCATCGCGAGGTCGTGCTGCG
>JBBSFF010000125.1:0-6545 GCA_038238995.1 Sphingomonadales bacterium | reverse complement strand
CCGATGTTGAGCGCCCAATAGACCTTGCGCGCGGTCCGCCCCGAAAACGCCTTCGAAAAGAACGCCGCCGCGCGCGCGGTTCGCGCCAACAACAACACGCCGCTCGTGTCCTTGTCGAGCCGGTGGACGAGCTTCGGGCGGTTGGGAAAACCGAAGCTCAGCGCGTCGAGCAGCCCGTCGACGTGCGTCGTCGTGCCGGTGCCACCCTGTGTCGCGAGGCCCGGCGGCTTGTTGATCACGATCGCCGCCTTGTCGCGGTGGATGACGAGGCTCTGCGCATATTCGATCTCGGCCGCGCTCAGCGGGCGGCGCGGGGCCTCGCCGGGGGCGGTCGACACCGGTGTCGCTTCGGGCGGGGGCATCGTGATCGTCTGGCCGGGGGCGATGCGGTCGCCGGGGTCGGCCTTGCGCCCGTCGAGCTTGAGCGCCCCGGTGCGTGCCCAGCGTGAGACGACGTTGAACGACACCTCGGCCATGTGCCGTTTGAACCAGCGATCGAGGCGGATGTCGGCGTCGTCGGGCTCGACGATGAAGCTGCGGTCGCCGCCGGCGACGGGGGAGCTTCGCTCGCTCATGCCCGTGCCAGCATCGCGCCGGCGTAGAGCGCGATAATGCTCCCCGCGACCGACGACACCGCGTACGCCGCCGCGAGCACGCCGTCGCCGCGCACGATCATGTTGAACGTCTCGAGACTGAACGCCGAAAAGGTGGTGAAACCGCCCAGCACGCCGACGCCGAGCAGCAGTCGCAGCGGCTCGCCGCCGTGGTCGGCCCGGCTCAGCACGCCCGCGAGCAACCCCATCGCCAGCCCGCCGAGGATGTTGACGATCCACGTCGCGAACGGCAGCCCCGCGCCGAGCACGGAGAAAGCCCAGACCCCGGTCAGGTAGCGCAGCGCGGCACCGACCGCGCCGCCCGACATGACGAGGACGAGCGGGGGAAGGGCGGTCAGCGCGTTCATTGTGCCGCCGTCTCTAAAGCGTCGCACGGCGTCACGCCACGCCGAATGTCCACCCCTCGGTCGCGCGGACCGCGTCGAGCCCGGCGGGGGTCCATGTCGCCGGGTCGGCAGCGGCGCGGCGCATCCCGGCGGCCGAGATCATCGCGTCGCCGATGTGGTCGGCAAAGGTCTCGGGCACCCCCAACGTCGCCGCGCAGCCGAGCCGCGCCAGCGCCGCATCGAGCGTCGCCTGGTCGCGGATCTTGCCGCGCACCCCGCCGTCGGCGGCGAAGGTCCGGCAATAAATCTCGACGATCAGCGGTCCGGAGGCGGGAATGGCATCGAACGGCCACACCGGCAGTCCCCAGCGATGGAGCAGCCGCATCCCCGACAGGCTCGCCTTGCCGCACTGCGCCGCGCCGAGCAGTGCAAACACCGACGATGCGGCGCCGCGACGCTTGGCGGCCCAGACGCGCTCGACCGACCGCAGCCGCGCTTTCGCCGCCTTGTCGCCATCGTTGCTTCCGAGCCAGTAATGCGCGCGCCGCCGTTCGATCGCGCCGTGCGCGGCGAAATATGCGTTGTCCGCCGCCGCGTCGTCGACTTCGGCCCACAACGCGCGCGCATCGGCGGGGCTGTCGGGTTCGCCGGGGAAGAAGGCACCCGTGTCGGCGAAGGGAAAGCTGAACGAAAAGTCGAAGCCGATGAGCACCCGCTCGCTGCGCTTACCGAGGTCGGCGACGAGGTCGAACACCTCCCCACGTGACCAGCGATGGCCCGGGCGGATAAGGGTCGGAGCGGCGTCCCGGCCGGCGCAGACCGCGACCGCGATCGCCGCGTGCCGCTCGCCCTTGGCCCCGGTCCAGTCGACCGCGATGAAGCGGTCGAAGATCATGCCATCTCGATAAGGGTCTCGCCTGCGGCGAAACGCTTCGCCACGTCGCCGATCCGCGGCAAAACCAGTGCGAACAGCGCGGACCTGCGAACGTTTCCGCAGCGCAGCCACAGCAGCTTACCCTCGGCCGGCGACACGACACCGCGTAATCTCGCGAAGTCCGCGTCTTTCGTTACGACCGTCCACTGCTCGCGGCAGGCGAACCGCCAGATCGCCGGATCTGGATCGAAAGTCATGCGAAAGTCGGCGACGTGGCGGGCTTCGATCCCCTGCTGTCGGATCGCGCGCGCAAGATCGGAATGCAGATTGACGTCGATCAGAAATCTCACTCGGCGGCGATGCTCACGGGTGCATGGCTCGACTGTTCAGCCGCGTAGAAGAGGCACGCCGTAATGTCTTCGGCTTCGAGATAGGGGTAGTCCTCCAGAATTTCCTCGTGCGAAGCGCCGTAGGCCAACAGCGCGAGCACATCGGTCACGCGCATGCGCATGCCCCGGATGCACGCCTTGCCACCGCACTTGCCCGGGTCGAAGGTGATGCGTTCGATCATGGCACGAACATATGACTTACGGGTCCTTTTGCCCAGCCCGCAATCCCGCCCACGCCGCCAGCCGTTCGGCGATCCGCTTCTCGTGCCCCCGGTCGGTCGGGCGGTAGAAGGTTTCGGGGCGCATCTCGTCGGGCCAATAGTTCGCGCCCGAAAACCCGCCGTCAGCGTCGTGGTCGTAGGCATAGTCCTTGCCGTAGCCGAGCGTCTTCATCAGTTTCGTCGGCGCGTTGAGGATGTTCGCCGGGGGCACGAGCGACCCGGTCTCCTTGGCGCTGCGCGTCGCCGCCTTGTACGCGACATACGCCGCATTCGATTTCGGTGCCGTCGCCAGATACAGGCACGCGTGCGCGACCGCGAGCTCGCCATCGGGCGACCCGAGGAAGTCGTAGCTGTCCTTCGCCGCGAGCGTTACGACGAGCGCGTTCGAGTCCGCCAGCCCGATGTCCTCGCTGGCGAAACGGACCATGCGGCGGAGGAGGTAGAGCGGCTCCTCGCCCGCCGTCAGCATCCGCGCGAGATAATAAAGAGCCGCGTCGGGGTCGGACCCGCGCAGCGCCTTGTGCAGCGCCGAAATCAGGTTGTAGTGCCCGTCGCGGTCCTTGTCGTACACCGCGACGCGGCGGTGGAGCAGGTCGCGCAGCGCCGCGGGTTCGAGCGGCGCATCGACCGCGATCGAAAACAGCGTCTCGGCCTGGTTAAGCAGGAAGCGCCCATCGCCGTCGGCGCTCGCGACGAGCGCGTCGCGGGCATCGGGCGTCAGCGGCAGCGCCTTGCCCTCGACCGCCTCGGCGCGCGCGAGCAGCGTGTCGAGCGCGTCCGTATCGAGGCGGCGGACGATCAGCACCTGCGCCCGGCTGAGCAGCGCGGCGTTCAACTCGAAGCTCGGGTTCTCGGTCGTCGCGCCGACGAGGACGACGGTACCGTCCTCGACGAACGGCAGGAACCCGTCCTGCTGGCTGCGATTGAAGCGGTGGATCTCGTCGACGAACAGCAATGTCGCCTGGCCCGCGCGAGCGGCGACCTTCGCCTCGGCGAACAGTTTCTTGAGGTCGGCGACCCCGGCGAACACCGCCGAAATGCCGACGAAGCGCATGCCGACCGCGTCGGCGAGCAACCGCGCGATCGTCGTCTTGCCGGTCCCAGGCGGGCCCCACAGCACGAGGGACGCGAGCTTGCCCGCCGCGACCATCCGCCCGATCGCCCCCTCGGGCCCGGTGAGATGCGCCTGCCCGACGACGTCGGCGAGAGTGCGCGGGCGCAGGCGCTCGGCCAGCGGGACAATCCCCGCAGCGGCGGGAGCCGGATCGGCGGCGAATAAATCGGTCATCGGAACCGACTAAGCGGCGGGTGAGGCAAATTGCAACGGGCCGCATCCGCCGTGGCCCGGCGGCGTTGACCGCCTCGCAACCCACAGGAGACGACGACATGGCACGGCTGGCGAATTTCACCATCACCGAAGCGGGCGCCGCCTATCTGCTCCACATCGAGGACGACGCCGGGGCGACGATCGAGCTGACCGCGACGTACGACCAGCTCGACCTGCTCGTCGAGGCGATCGACGCGCACCTCGACGAGGACGCTGAAGACATGGACGAGGTCGAGAGTTAACCAGCACACGCGCAAACGGCCGCATCACCGTCGGGTGATGCGGCCGTTTTCAGATACGTTGAGCGTCAGGCGGCGACGGTCGGCTTCCGGCGGCGCGCGGCGGCGCCGATCATGCCGAAGCCGGCGATCATCAGCGCCCAGCTGGCGGGTTCTGGAACGCCGATGAAGTCGAGGCGGACGTCGTCGAAATCGGCCTGTGCCCCCGTCGTGTCGAGAGTGATTGTGATCGGCGCGCCTGCATCGGCGGCGGTCACGGTGTACGTCGCGGAATAGGTCGCCCACGTGCCGGCAAGCGGGTAGACACCCGTCGCGAAGATGCTTGTGCTGCCGATCGTCAACTTGATCGAGCCGGGGCTGCCGATATCGTTGCGGACGCCGAAATCGACGAGGAGCGTATAAACGCCCGCCTGCGCCGTCGCCGCGAGCGTCTGCACGATCGAACCGCCGTTGCTGTACGCGACGGCGACGCCATCGGGGACGTAGTTGAAATAGGTCGTGTTGCCCGACGATGAGCCGGGGAGGAACTGGCCGTTGGTCCCGCCCGAATTGATCCAGCCGGGGATCGGGTCGGTCGAATAGCTGCAGCCCGTGCCGCAACCGATAAACCCGACCGCAGCGAGCGTCTCGAACGAGCCGTTAACCACCGGGATGGCGACCGCCTGCGCCGGAGCGGCAGCGAGCGCGATCAGGCCAGCGGCGGCCAGGACGATGAAGTGCTTCTGTACGGCCATCAGTTCACCCATCGATCGATTGTAATTCGACATGCAATATTGATGCCAGCCGATTAACCATATGAAATGTCGACGACACGCGACGCAGGCTGCCGGGCGGATGTAAAAAATCCCGACACTTTTCGCGCCGCGAGGCCATCTGCGACAAGCAAAAGGGGCCGCGTCGCCCGTGGCAACGCGGCCCCTCGTTGTTGTCGATCGCTCGCTCAGCCTTCGGCGGGCGCTTCGGCGGGCGCATCCGCCATGTCGGTCGGCAGCGTGCCCGGTTCGGCATTCGGGTCGAAGGCTTCGGTAAAGCCCGCGCCGTCGCGTTCGAACATGTCGGCCGACACATCGACGCCCTTTGCCTGGAGCTCGGCCTCCTCGGGCGAGCGCGCGATGTTGACGGTGACCATCACCGAAACCTCGGGGTGGAGCGAGATCTTGACCGTGTGGACGCCGAGCGCCTTGATCGGCTTGTCGAGGACGACCTGGTTGCGCGTGACGTGCGCACCCTCGGCGGTCAGCGCCTCGGCGAGGTCGCGAGTGGCGACCGAGCCGTACAGCTGGCCGGTGTTCGACGCCTGGCGGATCAGGATGATCGACTTGCCGTCGATCGCCTTCGATTCCGCCATCGCGACGTCGCGGCGACCGGCGTTCTCGGCCTCGATGTGCGCGCGGTTCGCCTCGAAGCGCTTCTTGTTCGCTTCGGACGCGCGGAGCGCCTTGTTGTTGGGCAGGAGGAAATTGCGGGCGAACCCCGGCTTGACGTTGACGACGTCGCCGATGTTGCCGAGCTTCTCGACCCGTTCGAGCAGGATCACGTCCATGGTTGTCTGATCCCTACTTCACGAGGAACGGCAGCAGGCCGATGTGGCGGGCGCGCTTGATCGCCTGCGCCAGCTCGCGCTGCTTCTTGCCGCTGACGGCGGTGATGCGACTCGGCACGATCTTGCCGCGCTCGGAGACGAAGCCCTGCAATAGGCGCACGTCCTTGTAATCGATGACGGGCGCGTTCGGACCCGAAAACGGGCACGACTTGCGACGGCGGAAAAAGGGACGACCCATGTGCTGATACTCCCTTTAGGCCGCGCGCGGGCGGAAACCGCCGCCGCCGGCACCGCGGTCGCCGCCGAAGCCGCCACCACCGCCGCCGAAGCCACCGCCGCCGCTACGCTCGCCGCCGAAGCCACCGCCGCGCGGCCGGTCGCCGCGGTCGCCGCGGTCACGGTCGGGCCGGTCGCCGCGCGGGCCGTCGCGGCCCCGGTCGCCGTCGCGGCTTTCGCGGTCGCGCTCGCGGCTCTCGTTGCGGCGCATCATCGCCGACGGGCCTTCCTCCATCTCGTCGACGCGGACGGTCATGAAGCGGAGGATGTCCTCGCTCAGGCCCGCCTGACGCTCGAGCTCGGCGATCGCGGCGGCGGGGGCGTCGATGTTGAACAGCACGTAGTGCGCCTTGCGGTTCTTCTTGATCCGGTAGGCGAGGGAGCGGAGGCCCCAATATTCGTTCTTGGCGACGCGACCGTCGCCGTCGGTGATGATCTTGGTAAAGGCCTCGCTCAGCGCATCGACCTGGGCAGTGGCCAGGTCCTGACGCGCGAGGAAGACATGCTCGTAATGCGGCATGCAATTCAGCTCCCATGTGCCGATCGTTGACTGCGGACCATCCGCAGCCCCTCCGGCTGGCGTAAACGACAAACGGCCGGGGTGACCCGGCCGATGTCGAGGCGGTCGCTATGACCGAAAGGGGCGGGGGATGCAAGTCTTTACCCCGCCCCCAAAGGGCCGAGCGGGCAGGTCAGCCGTGCGTCGAGGCGTAAAGCTGCCAAAGCTGCGCGATGT
>JBBSFF010000124.1:0-6558 GCA_038238995.1 Sphingomonadales bacterium | reverse complement strand
CCCCGTCGGCGCGGACCAGCGCGATCAGCACCTGCATCACCCGCGGCTCGAGCACCTCCTCGCGGCCGTCGTCGTGGCGGACCTGCCGAATCGGGGGTGAAACGAGCAAACTGCCCATCGTGAAGGGCGTTTCGTGCGCGAGGTCGATCGGTTTGGCGTCGTCCACCCTTCGCTCCCCGCCGACATCAGCCGATCATCGGCATTTCATCGGTTCCTCATCCTGTCGATCAGCTCGCGGGGCTGTCAACCCGGAGCCGTCGCCACCGTCGGTCGCGGCTCACTCGAAAGGAACCACGCCATGTCACGCATCGCCATCACCGCCACAGCCCTTGCCGCCGCCATGCTGTTCGGCACCCCCGCCGCCGCCGACGAAACCCGCGTCTGGCCGGTCGGCGACACCAGCTACCACATCTACTTCGGCAGCGATCTGAACACCGCGCAGGGCCGCGCCGTCGCGCTCGGGGTCGTCGAGAAGGCAGCGGCCAAACTCTGCCGCAACATGAGCACGACCGACCGCGACGACGTCTGCGTCGCCAAGATCGTCAGCGCCTCGATGCACAGCCCCAAGGGGCAGATGCTCGCCCTCGCCGTCGTCGAGCGCGGGCGGGTTCAACTCGCCGCCAAGTGACCGACGTGGGGCGGCTAGGGCAGCCGCCCCACCGCCCGCGCAAACCGCGCGCCCGCCTCGGTCAGCAGCGCGTCGCTGGTCGCGTAGCTGATGCGGAACGCGGGCGAGCCGCCGAACGCCGCCCCCTGGACGACGGCGACGCCTTCGCTGTCGAGCAGGTACGCGGTGACCGCCTCGTCGTCGGTCAGGACCGTGCCGTCCGGTGACGTCCGCCCGATCAGCCCGGCGCAGTCGGGATAGACGTAGAACGCGCCTTCGGGCGTCGGGCAGTGCAGGCCGGGGATCGCGTTGAGGCCCGCCACCACCAGATCGCGGCGGACGCGGAACGCAGCGTTGCGCTCGGTGAGGAACGACTGGTCGCCGTTCAACGCGGCGACGGTCGCCGCCATCGAGATCGAGCATGGGTTCGACGTCGATTGCGACTGGATCTTGGCGATCGCCTTGATCAGCGGGGCAGGACCTCCTGCAAAACCGATCCGCCAGCCGGTCATCGCATACGCCTTCGACGCGCCGTTGACCGTCAGCGTGCGCTCGTACAGCGCGGGCTCGACCTGCGCGAGCGTGGCGAATTCAAACCCGTCGTAGACGATGTGCTCGTACATGTCGTCGCTCAGCAACCAGACGTGCGGGTGGCGGACGAGCACCTCGGCGAGAGCGGTGAGTTCGGCGCGCGTGTACGCCGCTCCGGTCGGGTTCGACGGCGAGTTGAAGATCAGCCACTTGGTCTTCGGCGTGATCGCCGCGTCGAGCGCTTCGGGGGTCATCTTGTACGCGGCGTTGCTGCCGCACGGCACGATTACCGGGGTCGCCCCCGCGAGCAGCACGATGTCGGGGTAGCTGACCCAGTACGGCGCGGGGATAACGACCTCGTCGCCCGGGTCGAGCGTGGCGAGCATCGCGTTGAAGATCGTGTGCTTGCCGCCCGAATTGACCGTGATCTGGTCGGCCCCGTACGTCAGGCCGTTGTCGCGGGCGAACTTGGCGCGGATCGCGTCCTTCAGTTCGGGGGTGCCGTCGACGGCGGTGTACTTGGTCTGCCCCGCGCGGATCGCCGCGATCGCGGCTTCCTTGACGAAATCGGGGGTGTCGAAGTCGGGCTCGCCCGCGCCGAGGCCGATGACGTCGCGCCCGGCCGCCTTCAATTCCATCGCGCGGCGCGTGACGGCGAGGGTCGGCGACGGCTGGATGCGGTCGATGGCGGTGGAGAAGAATTTCATGGTCGGACCCCGGTTCGCCGCGTTCTACCGTCGCGATGCTGCACCGCGCAACCGCGCACACGCGACGCAAGCGCGGCGCGCCGCCGCCGTTGATGGTTCGACCGACCGAAGCGGAGTGTTCGATGTCGCTTGCCAGACTGTTCGCCGTGATCGTGCTCGCGGTCGCCACGCCGGTGCTTGCGCATCCCATCGGACTGCATGTGCCCGAGCCCGAATCAGCTTCGCTGTTGATGATCGGCGTCGCCCTCGTCGGCGTATCGATGCGGCGTCGCCGACGGATCCCGTAACCGCGCGGCGAACAGCCCCCTGAGCGCGTTGCCGAGCAGAAAGCAGCCGGCCAGGTCGGCAGGCGTGAGCGCCGCCTCGACCGCCGCCCCGGTGGCGAGCAGTTCGCCGCGGAGGATGCCCGGCAACAGGCCGGTCGCGAGCGGCGGGGTCAGCAGCACGCCGTCGCGCGGTACGAAGATGTTGGTGAAGCTGCCCTCGGTGAGGGCACCGTCGGGCGTCGTGAACATCACCTCGAATGCGCCGGTCGCGATGCGGGCATCGTCGTAGAAGGCGCGGTCGGTCGTCTTGTGGCGGAGCCGCCAGTCGGCAGCGGCGACGGGGAGGGGAGTCAGCGCGACCTCGACCGGCACGTTCGGAGCAGAGGGCGGTGGCGACAGCTGGACCGCCACCGCGCCACGCGGCGACACGAGCAGGCGCAGGCGTGCCGTCGCGCCCACCGCCGCATCGACCACCGCGCGGCGGACGGCGGTGGCATCGAAGGCATAGCCGAGATAGTCGGCGCTCGCCGCCATCCGCGCGAGGTGGCGGTCGAGAAGCGCGATCGCTCCCCCTTCGCAGCGCATCGTCTCGATCAGGTCGGGCGGCGGGCGGCGGGCGAGGAAGGCGCCCTTGGCGAGGCATTCGCGCCATTCGTCGGCAGCGACGCTGTCGGCGACGATCCCCGCGCCGAGGCCGATCCGCGCGGTGCCGTCGCCGGTCATCACCAGCGTGCGGATGGCGACGTTGAACGCGGCGGCGTCGCCGCTGATGTGCCCGATGCTGCCGGTATAGACGCCGCGCGGCGACGCTTCGAGGTCGGCGATCACCTGCATCGCGCGGATTTTCGGCGCGCCGGTGATCGACCCGCACGGGAACAGCGCGCTCAGTACGTCGACCGGGCGCGCGGTCGTCGTCGCGGTGATCGTCGAGGTCATCTGGAGCAGGGTCGGGTAACGCTCGACCGCGAACAACGTCGGCACCGCGACCGACCCCGGGGTCGCGACGCGCGACACGTCGTTCCGCAGCAGGTCGACGATCATCAGATTCTCGGCGCGGTTCTTCGGGTCGGCGGCGAGCGCGGCGGCGGCGGCATCGTCGTCGGCGCGCGTGGTGCCGCGCGGTGCGGTCCCCTTCATCGGGCGCGTCGTCAGCGTACCGCCGTCGAGGTCGAAGAATAGTTCGGGCGACAGGCTGAGCACCCACGCGCGTCCGGTTTGGACGAGCGCGGCGTACGGCGCGGCGGACGCGGCGCGCAGCTGCCGGTAAATGCTGAGCGGGTGCCCGGCGACGCCGACCCGCGCGGCGAAGGTCAGGTTCGCCTGGTAGATGTCACCCGCGGCGATCAGCGCGGCGGCGTCCGCGAGCATCGCCGCATAGGCGGCCTCGTCGATCGCGGGCTCGAGCGGCCCGATCCGCGCCCGCCCGTCACCGAGCAGCGCTGCCGTGTCGACGACCTCGGACACCGCGAAGTCGCCGAACCAAAGCAACGGCAGGCCGTCGTCGCCGCTCCGCGCGAGCGGCGCGAGGACGGGTTCGAGCGCGTACCCCGCCGCAAAACCGATGAACCCGGCGTATGTCCCCGCGCCGCGCAAGCGATCGAGCGCGGGGCGAACTTCGGCGGGTGTCGCGGCGACGATCTCGGCGCGCAGCCCGGTGAACAGTCGCGCGGTCCCGCCGGGCGAGGCATCGTCGAGCAGGACGAAGGGGCGGGCAGGGTCGAAGGTCATCGCGCGCTCATCGCATGCCGGGCGGGCGCGTGTCGCCGGGCGCGGTTGCCGCGCGCGATGCGCTATCGCTCTGCGGCGGCGCGACGGTGGTTGCGGCGCGCCCGATGCCCGGACTATCGTCGCGGCGAATTATAAGGGGTGCGGTTGGATGATCCGATCTCGTTGGGTGGCGCTCGCGCTGTTCGCCGCCGGACTGTTCGTCACGCAGGGGGTCGCCGCGCAGATAGTCACCCCGCCCGCCGCGCTGACGCTCGACCGCGTCCCGCCGGTGCCATCGACCCTCAAGGCGGCGACGCAGCCGTATCTCGACTTTCGCACGGCAGCGGTCGCCGGGTGGAACCCAGTGACGCGCGGGCTGCTCGTGGCGACGCGCTTCGGCAATTCGGCGCAGCTGCACGCGGTCGCGAAGCCGGGCGCGGCGCGGACGCAGCTGAGCTTCGAGGACGAGCCGGTGACCAACGGCAGCTACGCCCCGCGGCGCGGCGACGTGCTCGTCGTCAGCAAGGACGTCGGCGGCGGGGAGTTCTACCAGCTGTACACGCTCGCCGCCGAGCGGCTGACGCTGCTGACCGACGGCAAGAGCCGCAACGAAGGCGCGACGTGGGACCGCGAGGGCAACCGCCTCGCCTATACCAGCACCCGGCGCAACGGCACCGATAGCGACATCTATCTCGTCGACCCGCGCGACGCCAAATCCGACCAGCTGGTGGCGCGGGTCGAAGGCAACGGCTGGGACGTGTCGGCCTTCGCGCCGGGGGGGCGCACGGCGATCGTCGAACATTATTTCTCGGTCGAGAAGTCGGAACTGTTCGAACTCGACATCGCGTCGGGGAAGATGACGCGGCTGACGCCCGCCGGCGCCGCCGTCGCGTGGAGCGATGCGACCTACGGCCCCGACGGGACGATCTATGTCGCGTCCGACGAAGGTTCGAACTTCAAACGCCTCGGCCGCCTCGAGACAAACGGGATGTTCACCGCCCTGTCGCGCGAAAAATGGGACGTCGACCAGTTCGAAGTGGCGGACGACGGCAAGTTCATCGCCTACGAGGTCAATGCGGCGGGCGCGTCGCGGCTGCGGCTGCTCGACCTCGCGACCGGGCAGGTACGGACCGCACCGCTGCCCGACGGCGTCCTCGGCCAGATCGCGATCGCGCCGTGGGGCGAGGTCGGGTTCACCTTCAGCTCGGCGCAGTCGGCCGGCGATGCCTATAGTCTCGATCCCGCGACGCTCAAGGTCACGCGCTGGACCGCGAGCGAGACCGGCGGGCTCGACCCGCTGCGCAACGCGCTGCCCGAACTCGTCACCGCGCGCAGTTTCGACGGGCTCGAAGTGTCGGGCTTTCTGTATCGCCCCGACCCGACGCGGTTTCCGGGTAAGCGCCCGCTGATCGTCGCGATCCACGGCGGTCCTGAAGGCCAGTTCAAGCCCGGCTTCCGCGGTGGCGACAATTATATCGTCAACGAGCTCGGCATCGCGATGTTCTGGCCGAACGTCCGCGGCTCGACCGGGTTCGGCAAGGTCTTCGTTGGGCTCGACAACGGCCCGTTCAAGCGCGAGGATTCGGTCAAGGACATCGGCGCGTTCATCGACGTGCTGGCGAAGGACCCGCGGCTCGATCCAGGCCGCTTCGCCGAGACCGGGGGTAGCTACGGCGGGTATATGTGCTACGCCAGCGCGATCCGCTTCGCCGAACGGTTCCACGCGGCGCAGTGCACGGTGGCGATCTCGAACTTCGTCACCTTCCTCGAAAACACCCAGAGCTATCGCCGCGACCTGCGCCGCGTCGAATACGGCGACGAGCGCGACCCCGTCCAGCGCGCGAAGCTGACCGAAATCTCGCCGCTGTCGCGGATCGGCGAGATCAAGGCCCCGCTGTTCATCGTCACCGGCGGCAACGACCCGCGCGTACCCCCGTCCGAGGCGGCACAGGTGGTCAAGGCGGTTCGCGCCAACGGTGGCGAGGTCTGGCACATGATCGCCGCCGACGAAGGCCATGGCTACCGCAAGAAGGCGAACACCGATTATAATTTCTGGGCGGAAATGCTGTTCTGGCAGAAATATCTGTTGAACTGACGGGGGTCGGCGGCGCGACCCGATCACGGTGAAGCGCGGGAGGCGGCAGGATGAGCTGGGCGACGGATCGGCTCGACGCGATTCAGGCGGGCGCGATATTGCCCCCGGTTGTGGCGACGCTGCAGCTCGGCGGGCTCGACGACTGGGGCGAGGGGTGGGTGCGCAAGACGTGGACCCCGAGGGCGGACTTGCTCAACGCCGACGGCTCGCTGTTCGGCGGCTACGTCGCCGCGCTCGCCGATCAAATGCTCGCGTTCGCGGCGATGACGGTGGTATCGGGCGACAGCCTGTTCCGCACGACGAACCTCGTCGTCAATTTCGTCCGCGTCGGTCGTGCGGGTCCGCTGGCGATCGAGGCGCGGGTGGTGGCGGCGACGACGCAGCTGATCACGGTTCGCGCCGACTTTCGCCGCGACAATGGCGACCTGATCGCCGACGCGACCGCGCAGCAGATCGTCGTGCCGTTCGCGCGCGGCTGAGTCTGACGTAAGCTTGGTAGATGACCGTCGACCACCGCCTCGCCGTTTACGGAACGCTCGCGCCGGGGCGATCGAACCACCACGAGCTCGGCGGGCTGTGCGGGACGTGGTGCGCGGGCACGGTGCGCGGTCACCGCGTCGCGACCGGCTGGGGTGTCGCGATGGG
>JBBSFF010000123.1:0-6570 GCA_038238995.1 Sphingomonadales bacterium | reverse complement strand
CCGGGATGATCGGCAGCGACGAATTCGATCGCCTTCAGCCACTTTGCCGACTTCCACAAATAATAGCGGGGAATGATTGCGCGGACTGGGCCGCCGTGTTCGCGGCTGATCGGTGCGCCGTCGTGCGAATGTGCGAGCAGGCAGTCGTCGTCGGCGAAGTCGGCAAGGCGGAGGTTGGTGACATAGCCGTCATAGCCGTGGAGGATGACGTGCGCCGCCGCGGGCTTAGGGCGGACGAGGTCTATCAGGTGCCGCGTCGACACGCCCTGCCAGCGATTGTCGTAGCGCGACCACGACGTCACGCAATGGATGTCGGAGATATCCTCGAACGGCGGCTGCATCATTAGCGCAGCGAAATCCCACGTCACCGGCGTTTCGACGAGACCGCCGACAGTCAACTCCCATTGATCGCGCGGCACGTCAGGCTGGATACCGAGGTCGAGCACCGGCCAGTTGTCGACGAGCCGCTGCCCCGGCGGGAGGCGGTCGGTGGCCGGATCGGCTTCGTTGCCCGTCAACAGCCGCCCGGCGCGCGCCCACGCCTGTTTCGACGCGACAAGCTTGTCCTTAAAACCGGCCTCGTGGGTGATATCGTCGTCGCTCATCATCACCCCCGCTCGCGCATGATCCGCGCCGCGTCGCGCTTCCAGTCGCGGGTCTTTTCGGTCTCGCGCTTGTCGTGGAGTTTCTTGCCCTTCGCCAGCGCAAGTTCGACCTTTGCGCGACCGCGGTCGTTGAAATAGATCATCAGCGGGATGACCGTCATCCCCTGCCGCGTCACTGCGCCGTTGAACTTGCTGATCTGCTTGGCGTGCATCAGCAGCTTGCGCGGGCGTTTCGGCTCGTGGTTGTTGCGGTTGCCGTGGCTGAATTCGGGAATGTTGGCGTTGACCAGCCACATCTGGCCGTCCTTGAGTTCGGCGTACGATTCGGCGATCGACCCCTCGCCCTGACGCAGTGCCTTGACCTCGGTCCCGGCGAGCGCGATCCCCGCCTCGACAACCTCGTCGATGAAGAATTCGTACCGTGCCTTGCGGTTCTCGGCGACGATCTTGGCCTTGATGCCGGTGTTGACATGCGCGCGCGCCATCAGACGAGCCCGGCGTGGGCGAGCGCCGCATCTACCCGCGCGCGGGCAACGGTCGACGGCGGGGTGATCGGGAGGCGCGTGTCAATCCGCATCCGCCCAAGGCGTTCGAGCGCATACTTCGTCGGCCCCGGACTGGCGTCGCTGAACAGCGCATCGTGGAGCGGATAGAGCCGATCCTGCAGCGCCAGTGCCGCCGCATAGTCGCCGCTCGCGCAGGCCGCTTGGAACTTTGCGCACAGCGCAGGGGCGACGTTGGCGGTGACCGAGATGCACCCCGCGCCGCCCATCGCCATGAAGCCGAGCGCCAGATCGTCGTTGCCCGACAACTGGCAAAAGCTTTCACCACATTCGGCGCGCTGCGCCGACACCCGCCCGAGATCGCCGGTCGCGTCCTTGACGCCGATGACCGACGGCAGCCTCGCCAGCGTCGCCATCGTCTCGACCGACATATCGACGACCGAGCGACCGGGAATGTTGTAGATGACGATCGGCAGGTCGCAGCCATCGGCGAGCGCGGTGAAGTGGGCGATCAGCCCCGCCTGGCTCGGCTTGTTGTAATAGGGGCAGACGACGAGCGCCGCCGACGCGCCGACGGCCTTCGCGTGGCGGATGTGAATGAGCGCGGTCGCGGTATCGTTCGACCCGCAGCCGGCGATCACCGGGACGCGGCCCGCCGCCGCTTCGACCGTCAGCGCGATCACGCGGTTGTGCTCGTCGATCGTCAGCGTCGCAGATTCGCCGGTCGTCCCGCACGGCACGAGCGCGGTCGAGCCGCTCGCGATCTGCCACTCGACCAACGCGGCGAACCCCGCCTCGTCGACGGTACCGTCGATAAAGGGAGTAACCAGCGCCGGGATCGATCCGTGAAACATCCTGTCCTTCCGCCACACCGCCCGACCGTCTAGGCAGGCGCGCATGAGTAGCCCAACGCGTAATATGATGCCACGGCGCGGCATCCGCAAACTCCGCTGGCTTGGCCTTGCCGTCGTGATCGCCGGATCGGCGGCGGCGGCGACACTCAGCCCGACGATGCGCGCTTATTACACCGCGCGGCTGGCCGAAACCGCCGCTGGACGATTCAACACGCTCGCCTTGTCGCCGATCGTCGATCCTACGACCGACCCGGTTATGGATGCAGTCGTGACGTGGGACCGTTTGCGGCGCGACAACGGCCCGACGACCTTCGCCGAGATCGCTGCGTTTCTGCGCGGCCACCCGGGCTGGCCGTCGGAGCCGATTCTTCGTCGCCGCGCCGAGAAACTGATCGATGACCGCGTCGGCTTTCCCGAGCGCATCGCCTTTTTCCGCGATTATCCGCCGCTGTCGTCGCTGGCGAAGTTCCGGCTCGCCGAGGCGAAGCTCGTCGCGCGCGACTTTGCGGCGGCCAACTCGAACGCCCGCGCGGCGTGGATTGCAGGCGGGCTCGACTTGGTCACCGAAATCCAGCTGCAGACCGAGTTCGGCACTGCGCTGACCCCGGCCGATCACGCCGCCCGCCTCGACCGCCTGTTGTGGCGCGGCGAGACGTCGGCGGCGGGGCGGATGCTCGCGCTCGTCGCGCCCGACATTCGCGCGACGGCGGCAGCGCGGATCGCGATGCTGACCGGGGTCGGCGCGAGCACCGCACTGGCGTCGGTGCCCGTCACGGCACGCGATGCAGGAGTGGTTCAGGCGCAGGTCGTCTGGCTGAAACGGACCGGCGACATCGGAGGAGCCCGCGCCGCAATGGCCGCGTACGACGGCGCGCCGGGGCTGGTTACCGACCCTGAGCAGTGGCTGAAGCTGCGGCTCGAGCTGGCGCGCGGGGCGATGCGCGACGGGCAGTACGACCTCGCCTACCGCCTCGCGGCGAAGCACGCCGCGTTCCCGCTTGGCCGCCCGCTGACTGAATGGTCGCTCGGGGAGCGGCAGAATTTCATCGATAATGAATGGCTTGCGGGGTGGATCGCGCTGCGCCGCCTCAACCAGCCCGGCCTTGCGCTGCCGCATTTCGAGCGCGTTCGCGACGCCGCGCTGACCCCGGTCACGCAGGCGCGCGGCGATTACTGGTCGGGGCGCGCCGCCGAGGCCGGGGCAAGTCCCGACGCCAAAGTCTACTACGCCGCCGCCGCGACGCATGCCGATTATTACTATGGCCAACTCGCCGCCGAGCATATCGCGCCGACCCTGACGCTGTCCGCTGCGGCCCCCGTCGCGGTCGGCCGCGAGGCACGCGAGCGGTTCATCGCCGACGAATTGGTCCGCGTTACCATGGCCTTGGGCGATCTCGGCGACCGGACGCGGCAGACCCTGTTCATGAAGGCGCTGGTCGACCGCGCCGAGACCTCCGAGCAGCAGCGCCTGCTGGCCGATCTGGGGGCGGCGATCGACCGGCCCGATCTCGGCGTGCTGACCGGCAAGGCGGCGCGGCTCGGTGGCGAACTGGCACTATTAGACGTGGCTTATCCGATGCTTAGCCTCCCGCCAGCGCTCGATCCCGACTGGACGATGGTCCATGCCATCGCCCGGCAGGAGACGCAGTTCGACCGGGCGGCGGTCAGCGCGGCGAACGCCCGGGGGCTGATGCAACTGCTTCCCGCGACGGCGGCGGAGCAGGCGGCGAAGCTCGGGCTGACGTACGCGACGAGCCGCCTGACCGACGACCCGGTGTACAACGTCACCCTCGGCGCGGCGTATTTCCGGCGGATCCGCGACAATGCCGGGAGCACGCTGCTCGGCGTCGCGGCGTATAACGCCGGGCCGGGAAATGTCCGCAAATTCATCGTCTTGAACGGCGATCCGCGGCTGCCGGGGGCCGATGTCGTCGATTGGGTCGAGCTGATTCCGTTCAGCGAGACGCGCGACTATGTTCAGCGCGTGCTGGCGAACGCGGTGGTCTACGACCTGCTCCACCCGGCGACCGCGACGATGCCGACGACGAACCGCCTCAGCGCCTATCTCGGCAAGCGGACCCCCGGATGACGGCTTTGGCGAGCGGGTCAGGCTAAATCATTGATTCTAATTGCGAACACGCCCCGCACCACACGCCGCACAACGCCGCGCGAAGGCGCCACGACCCGGTACCAAGCGCCGCCCATCGCCCAGGTGCGCTGCAAAACCCGCTAAAGCTTGAGTGTCACCCCGAGCGCCGCCTCTGCGAGTGCGCGCAGGTCGGGGTCGACCGGCGGATAGGTCAGGTCGACGTCCTCCCCCAGTGCGGCGATCACCGCCTCGATCCCGGCGATCCGCGCGGTCTTCTTGTCGTCGGCGGCGATCACCGTCCACGGCGCGTGCGGGGTCGAGGTCTTGTCGAACATATCCTCGTACGCCTCGGTATAGGCGTCGCGCAGCGATCGGTTGTGATAGTCGTCGACCCCGGTCTTCCAGCGCTTGTACGGCGTTTCGAGCCGCTCGCGCAGCCGCTTGTCCTGCTCCTTCGGGGTGATGTGGAGGAACAGCTTGGCGATCCGCGTGCCGTCGGCGACCTGCAACGCCTCGAAGTCGTTGATCTCGTCGTAGCCACGCTTCCAGTCGGGCTTGGGCGCCAGCTTGTCGACGCGCTCAACGAGGACGCGTCCGTACCACGTCCGGTCGAAGATCGCGATTTCGCGCTTGCCCGGCAGCTTGGCCCAGAAGCGCCAGAGGAAGTGGTGGGTGAGTTCCTCCTTCGTCGGCGCACCGATCGACCAGACATCGCTGTAGCGCTGGTCGAGTTCGGTCGTCATCCGCTGGATAAGCCCCCCCTTCCCCGCCGCGTCCCAGCCCTCGATCGCGACGATGCCGCGCAGGCCCTGCGTGATGTACGCCGCCTGGATCAGCTGGAGTTGGTACTGGAGCGCGAGGAGGCGGGCGTCGTAGTCGGCGCGCTTGATCTCGGGCGCGGCGTCGTAGTCCTTGAGGCGGAGTTTGCTCATCTTCTGCTTCCTCCCCTCCCCTTCAGGGGAGGGGCGAGAGACGCGCGACGCGCGGCCCGGGGGTGGGGGTGTTCGGGGTCGAAGCGCCGTGGCGACCGCCGGGGAACGAAGTGCGACCCAGCGGCTGAGGGTGACCGCCCCCACCCCCGGGCCGCGCCAAGGGGCGCGTCTCTCGCCCCTCCCCTGAAGGGGAGGGGAAGCGTCATGGTTTCACCTCCACCACCCGGATACTCAACTCGCGCAGCGACTTCGCCGGCACCGTCGACGGCGCGTTCATCATCAGGTCCTCGGCCTTCTGGTTCATCGGGAAGGTGACGACCTCGCGGATGTTCGGCTCGTCGGCGAGCAACATGACGATCCGGTCGACCCCGGGGGCCGACCCGCCGTGCGGGGGTGCGCCGAACTTGAACGCCGAGATCATGCCAGCGAAGTCGCGGTCGACGTCGGCCTGCGAATAGCCGGCGATTTCGAACGCCTTGTACATGATCTCGGGGCGATGATTGCGGATCGCGCCCGACGACAGCTCGATGCCGTTGCAGACGATGTCGTACTGGTAGGCGAGGATGTCGAGCGGGTCCTTGCCCTCCAACGCGGCGAGTTCGCCCTGCGGCATCGAGAACGGGTTGTGGCTGAAGTCGAGCTTCTTCGCGTCCTCGTCGTATTCAAACATCGGGAAGTCGACAACCCAGCAGAATTTGAACACCCCCGCCTCGATCAGGCCGAGGTCGGTCCCGACCTTGGTCCGCGCGAGCCCGGCGAGCTTCGCGGCCTTCAACGGCTTGTCGGCGGCGAAGACGACGCCGTCGTCGGGCCCGAGCCCGAGCGCGGCGATCAGCTCGGCGGTCTTCTCCGGCCCGAGGTTCTTGGCGATCGGCCCTCCGGCCTCGCCGCCCTTCAGCGTCATATAGCCGAGCCCGGCCCAGCCCTCGGCCTTGGCCCAGTCGTTCAGCCCGTCGAAGAAGCTGCGCGGGCGCGGTCCCGTGCCCGGCGTCGGCACGGCACGGACGACCGCCCCGCCCTCGACCATCCGGGCGAACAGACCGAAGCCCGAGCCGCGGAAGATTTCGGTGACATCGACGATCTCGATCGGGTTCCTGAGATCGGGCTTGTCGTTGCCATATTTCATCATCGATTCGGCATAGGCGATGCGCGGGAACGGGGCGTCGGTGACGGTCCACGGCGTGCCGGTGGCGAAGGCGGCGAACTCGACGAACACACCCGCGAGCACCGGCTCGATCGCCGCGAAAACATCGTCTTGCGTGACGAAGCTCATCTCGAAGTCGAGCTGGTAGAACTCGCCCGGGCTCCGGTCGGCGCGCGCGTCCTCGTCGCGGAAGCACGGCGCGATCTGGAAATAGCGGTCGAAGCCGGCGACCATCAGCAGCTGCTTGAACATCTGCGGCGCCTGCGGAAGGGCGTAGAACTTGCCCGGATGGACGCGGCTGGGCACGAGGAAGTCGCGCGCGCCTTCGGGGCTGGAAGCGGTCAGGATCGGCGTCTGGAACTCGGTGAAGCCCTGGTCGATCATGCGGCGGCGCAGGCTCGCGATGACCCCCGAGCGCAGCATGATGTTCTTGTGCAGCCGCT
>JBBSFF010000122.1:0-6639 GCA_038238995.1 Sphingomonadales bacterium | reverse complement strand
GCGCTCGGCGGGCTGACGCGCGGGCTGGCACGCGATTTCGGCCCGCGCGGGATCACGGTCAACCTCGTTCAGCCGGGGCCGATCGACACCGAGCAGAACCCGGCGGATGGCCCGAACGCCGCCGCCAACCGGACGCCGCTGGCGATCGCGCGGCACGGCACGGCCGATGAGGTCGCCGGGCTCGTCGCCTATCTCGCGTCCGACGCCGCCGCCTATGTCACCGGCGCGACGTATAATATCGATGGCGGCTGGAGTGCGTAATCCCGGTTCGTGGGGACCTGCGAATCGGTTAGCATGTCTATGTCTTCGCGCGGTCGGAAGAATCTTTCGGCTACGCCCGTACTTATGATAGTGCAGTTTCGGTCGGGAGTCGTGTCGCGTCGGTCGGTCAACGTAACTTTGGGGACTTTTCATGAACCGCTTCGTGACCGCCGTGCTGCTCGCCGCGACCGCCGTGCCGGGGGCCGCGCTGGCCGCCGATACCAAGGGCTCGCTGATCGCCATCGAGACGCAATTCGCGGCCGCTCTGGTCGCTGGCGACCTCGCGACGATCGATTCACTGATCGCTCCCGACTGGGTCGGCCAGAACCCGAGCGGCACGCGCGCGACGAAGGCGGCGATGCTCGCCGAATTGAAAAGCGGGCGGATGAAATACGCCGCGATGACCCTGCGCGAGGTCGACGCGCGCATCTTCGGCGATATCGCCGTCATCCAGGGGGCCGACGACGAGAAGAGCAGCTACGGCAAGATGGATCTGAGCGGTGCGTACACGTGGACCGACGTCCTGCAAAAGCGCGACGGGCGCTGGGTCATTATCGCGTCGCAGGGAACGCCGACGATGAAGTAACCGCGCCTATTCGCGGAACTCGGCTAGGTCGGGGATGCGGGTGAATGCGATGCGCGGACCGGCACTGCGCGATGCGCCCGCGCGGTCGTGGCCGACCGTCACCGCGTCGCGCCCGAAGCGGACGTTCATCCGGTCGATCGCCGCCGACAGCGCGAGGCGGCGCTGCTCGGTTGCAGGGGTGACGGCGGGGCCGGCGTCGAACAACGCGAGTTGCGTCTCGGTCGCCGCGGTCAATTCGAGGAAGGTCACCGATACCTGGCGGTAGCGCTGGTCGGGCAATTCGACGCGCATCCGCGCCCATAGCCCGTCGAGGACTGCCAACAGCGTGAAGCTGTCCATCGCCGCGACGAGCTTTTGCCCGTGCGACCAGCGTCCGGGCGTGCCGCCGTCGACCGCTTCGCCCTTGACGGTCAGGACGACGAAGCCCGTCCGGCATTCCATCCGCCGCAGCCGCGTCGCTGCCTTGAGACATAGCCGCCGCGCGACGAGCCGCGCGCGGTCGGGGTGGCGCTTGTCGGGGCCGAGGACGTGGCTGTGGCCGATCGTCCGCCGCTGGGTTTCGCGCTCGGGCAGGTCGACGCCCTTCAGGAGCCAGTGGAGGCGTTCGCCCCAAACGTTGCCCCACACCGCCCGCGCCTCGCGCGGATCGAGGTCGAGGATGCGCGCCATCGTCACGACGCCCGCCGCCGCGAGCCGCTTTTCCATGTTCTTGCCGACTCCCGGGATGTCGTTCGGGCGGAGTTCGCGCAGCCGCCGGTCGCGGGAGTCGGTATCGAGCACGGTCAGCCCGTCGGGCTTTTCCATGTCGGCCGCCATCTTCGCGAGCAGCCGGTTGGGCGCGACGCCGATCGACGATTTAAGCTCGGTGCCGACGTTCGCCGCGATGCCCGCCTTGATCCGCCCGGCGAGCGCCTCGACGTCCGCCCGCCCGTTTTCGTTGTCGCACAGGCGGCACGCGACCTCGTCGATCGAGCAGACCTCCGTGACGGGGACGTGGCGTTCGACCTCGGCGATGATGCGGTGGTGGAAGCGGACATATTCCTCGTGCCGCGCGGGGACGACGATCAGGTCGCGGCACTTGGCGCGGGCTTCCCAGATCGGCGTGCCGGTCTTGATGCCGAACGCCTTCGCTTCGTAACTCGCGGCGATCGCGCTCGTCGTGTCGGTGTCGACCGGGGCGACCGCGATCGGGCGACCGCGCAACGCTGGATCGAGTTGCTGCTCGACGCTCGCGAAATAGCTATTGAGGTCGAGATACAGCCAACGAAGAGGAAGCGACTCGCCCATTAGCGGATTTTAGCACGTTCGGAACAAAGAAAGAACGCGATAAACGTCCGCCGGGCAGGGAGCGTCATTGCCGCCTGCGGCGTGCGACATACCGCGTCGGATCAAAACACTGTCCAACCCCGCGGTGCTTTGCGTAAGGTTCGTGGTATGAATCGTTCTCGAAGCGCTCGCCCCGGTCGCCTGCATGCGGGTCGCCGCCGCGTGCGCGGGGTTCGCCTGCCGTCGCATTCATCAACTCTCGAGGCGTGCCGATGACGATGATCGCTGAACCCGCCGGAATCGTCGCGGTCGATGCCGGAGCGATCGCCGGACGGCAGCTCCGCTATTACGATTTCGCGATGGCGGCGTTCGTCGTCATCCTGCTGTGTTCGAACCTGATCGGCGCGGGCAAGCCGGCGGTGGTGACGCTGCCGCTGATCGGCGTCGTCCACTTCGGCGCGGGCGTGCTGTTTTTCCCGCTCAGCTACGTTCTCGGCGACGTCCTCGCCGAGGTGTACGGCTTCGCCCGGGCGCGGCGGTGCGTGTGGGCCGGGTTCGCCGCGTCGCTGTTCGCGGCGGGGATGAGCTGGGTCGTCGTGACGCTGCCGCCGTCGCCGGGGTGGGACGGGCAGGCGGCACTGGCGGCGGTGTTCGGGCAGGTGCCGCGCATCTTCCTCGCCTCGATCGCCGCCTTCTGGGCGGGCGAGCTGGCCAACGCGCTCGTCCTGTCGCGGATGAAGCTGTGGACCGGCGGGCGGATGTTGTGGACGCGGACGATCGGCTCGACCGTGGTGGGGCAGGGGGTCGACAGCCTGATTTTCTACCCGCTCGCCTTTCTCGGCGTGTGGGAGAACAGCCTTGTGGTCGAGGTGCTGATCACCAACTACCTGCTCAAGGTTGGGTGGGAGGTGCTGCTGACGCCGCTGACCTACCGCGTCGTCGCCTTCTTCAAGGCCGCCGAGGGGATCGACGTGTTCGACCGCGGCACCGACTTCACGCCGTTCGCGACGAAGGTGTAACCGACGCGGCTCAGCCCAGCGCCGCCAGCAATCCCTCAAACAGTCGCCGCCCGTCGGTGCCGCCCTGCGCCGCCTCGATCAGGCGTTCGGGGTGGGGCATCATGCCGAGCACGTTGCCGCCGTCGTTGACGATGCCCGCGATTGCGCGCGCCGACCCGTTGACCGGCTCGGCGTAGCGGAACACGACGCGGCCCTCGCCTTCGAGCCGGTCGAGCGTCGCGGCGTCGGCGGTAAAGTTGCCGTCGTGATGCGCGACCGGCAGGCGGATCGTCTCGCCTGCGTCGTATCGCGCGCTAAACGCGGTCTGGCTGTTCGCGACCGACAACGCGACGTCGCGACAGACGAAGTCGAGCCCCGCATTGCGCATAAGCGCGCCGGGCAGCAGCCCCGCCTCGGCGAGGATCTGGAAGCCGTTGCAGACGCCGAGCACCGCGCGCCCGTCGTTCGCCGCCGCGATCACCGCCGCCATCACCGGCGAGCGTGCCGACATCGCGCCGCACCGCAGATAGTCGCCGTAGCTGAATCCGCCGGGCAGCGCGATCAGGTCGAGCCCGGCGGGCAGGTCGGTGTCGCGGTGCCAGACCATCACCGGGGCGGTCCCGGTCACCTCGCGCAGCGCGACGGCGAGGTCGCGGTCGCAGTTCGATCCGGGGAAGACGACGACGGCGGTTTTCACCGCACCCGCCCTGCCGACCGCGACCTCACGCCAGCTCGATCCGGTAGTTCTCGATCACCGGGTTCGCGAGCAACGCCTTGCACATCGCGTGGACGTCCGCCGTCGTCGCGCCGTCGGCCAGGTCGAGTTCGATCAGCTTGCCCTGCCGCACCTCGCCGACGCCCGCGAAGCCGAGGCCGCTCAGCGCGTTGCCGATCGCGCGCCCCTGCGGATCGAGCACGCCGGGTTTCAGGGTGACAATCACACGGGCTTTCATGGCGTGCGGTCTAGACTCGGACCCGCTGTCGGGCAAGCGGGGCGAGCACCGACGCTTGCGCCGCGGCGTGCGTACGCTATGTTACTCTTATGGCAACCGCATTCGCCGCTCGTGCTCCCGCCACGATGACCGCGCGCGTCGTCGTGATGATGACCCCGTCGGAGAAGCGGGGGTTGGAGGAGCGCGCGCGCGCGGCTGGTTTTACGCCGAGCGAGTTCAGCCGCCGTGCCCTCGATCAATACGATCCCGAAATCGACGAGCCGATGCTGGACGCGTTCCTCACCGAATTCGAGGCGAATAATCGGGCGATGGCAGCAAAGCTGCGGGCGGCCAACGATCGCCTCGATGCGATGCTCGCTGCGATCGACGCGCGCCGGGCGGCGCGCGATGCCGAGTTGCAAGCGTTGCGTGCGGAGTACGCCGGGGCGTGAGCATTCTCGACCGAGTCTTCGATGCGCTCAAAAGTCAGGTCGAGATGCGCAGCGACATCGATCGCACGATCACGCGACTCGACGACCTCGGCGGGCGTCTCGATCGGCAGGATGACCGGTTGTTCGACCACGAGAAGCGGCTGATCCGCATCGAAGCGCTGATCGACCTGACGCGCGGTGGCGTCGGTCGACCGCGGCTGGAGTAGCCCTACTTCCCGCGCGCCTTCCGGTGTTCGTCGAGATCGAGCACGGTCGACACGACACCCTCGGGCAACAGCCCCAGCCGCCGCGCGACTTCGGTGTACGCCTCGACTTCTCCGCCCATGTCGAGGCGGAAGCGGTCCTTGTCCATCTTGTCGTTGGTCTTCATGTCCCACAGGCGGCAGCCATCGGGGCTGATCTCGTCCGCCAGGATGATGCGGCTGAACTCGTTGTCGAACAGGCGGCCGAATTCGAGCTTGAAGTCGACCAGCCGGATGCCGACGCCGGCGAACAGCCCCGCCATGAAGTCGTTGATGCGGATCGCCATGTCGGCGATGTCGTGCATCTCGTCCTGGCTCGCCCAGCCGAACGCCGAGATATGCTCGTCGGTGATCAGCGGATCGCCGAGCGCGTCGTCCTTGTAATAATATTCGATGATCGTCCGGGGCAGCGCGGTGCCTTCCTCGAGTCCGAAGCGCTTGGCGAGGCTGCCGGCGACGACGTTGCGCACCACCACCTCAATCGGCACGATCTCGACCTGACGGACGAGCTGCTCGCGCATGTTCAGGCGGCGGATGAAGTGCGTCGGGATGCCGATCGTCGCCAGCATCGTGAATAGATGTTCGGAAATGCGGTTGTTGAGGACACCCTTGCCGCTGATCGTGCCCTTTTTCTGCGCGTTGAAGGCGGTGGCGTCATCCTTGAAATACTGGATGATCGTGCCGGGCTCGGGGCCTTCGTACAGGATCTTGGCCTTGCCTTCGTAGATCTGGCGGCGGCGGGACATCGCTTGCGTCCTCCTCGGTCGTCTTCCGGATGCAAGCGCCGCAGCTCGCATCCGTGGAAAAAAGCGCCCCGGCGCGGGCGGGTTCGCGCGCATCCGGGGCTGGACGACCGATATAGCGTGGCGGGGGGCGGCTGACAATGATGCTGCGACCGCTGGCGACGCGCCATCAGGCTCAGTCGGGATTTTTCCCCTCTGCCTTGTTCTCGAGCACCGCGCCGGTCTTGGCATCGACGCCAACCTCGAACTTCTTCGCTGCGGCGGTGATGTCGAACGAGTAACGCAGCCCGCTGCCGCCCTTTTCCTTTTCGAGTTCGCTGTCGGTGATCGTGCCCGGACGCGCCTTCAGCGCGGTCGCGGTCGCGGTGGCGAGCGTCACTTTCGCCATCGGCATCAGCTCGGCTCCCTTGAACGCGGCCGGGGCGGCGGTGGCGGTGACGCCGGTGGCGAGGGCGACGGTGCCGAGGGTGATGATGAGAATACGCATGGCGCGGTTCCTTTGCGGGGGTGGATCCCGTCGACGTCGCATACACCGGTCACGATGAACGGGGGCAGTATGCGGTGTCGCCCGTTGAACGCTCGCGCGCCGCGTTCTATCTAGGTGGCATGACAACGCAGGGACCGCGCCGGATATGACGACGTTCGACGAGCGCGAAGCCGGCTTCGAGGCCAAATTCACCCACGACGCCGATGTCGAGTTTCGCGTCAATTCGCGCCGCAACAAGCTGCTCGGGCATTGGGCCGCGGCCAAACTCGGGATGACCGGCGACGCAGTCGACACCTATGCCAAGGCGGTGATCGCATCCGACTTCGAGGAGCCCGGCGAGGAGGATGTCTTCCGCAAGGTCCTCGGCGACCTTGTGGCGGGCAACGTTGCGGCGACCGATCTCGATGTCCGCGCGGCGATGGGTGACTGCCTGATCGAGGCGCGCCGCCAGATCATGGGCGCCGCCTGACATGGCACTGCGGAGGATCGGTTGATGGCGATGCTGGCTGCCGACATCGAAGCCGCGATCGTCGCCGCGCTGCCCGACGCGCAGGTGGCGATCACCGACCTTGCCGGCGACGGCGACCACTACAGCGCGCGGGTCGTCGCGGCGAGCTTCGCCGGGCTGCCGCGGGTGCGCCAGCACCAGCTCGTCTACAATGCGCTCGGCGG
>JBBSFF010000121.1:0-6644 GCA_038238995.1 Sphingomonadales bacterium | reverse complement strand
CCGGCTCGCGGGGCGCGTGCTGACGGGTAGCCTCGCCGCCGCCTCGCCGGTGATCCGCACCCAGACGACGGGAAGCGTCGATTTTGGCACCGAACGCTTCGACCACCTCCGCGTCGCGGCGATGCTACTGCGGCCCGCGGCGTTCCTGCCGCGCCTGAGCGGGCGCGACATCGCCCTGAACGCCAACATCGGCGGCAGCTTCGCCGCGCCGATCGTCGATTACATCCTGACCACCCCAGCATTCGCGTGGGGGCCCACCCGGTTCATCGCGTTCCGCGCCACCGGTCGCGTCACCGGCCACGTCATTCCGGTCGTCGCGACTGCCGCCCACGTCGAGAATGTCGGCGAGGATATCGCGCCGTTGCTGGCGAGCTTGCGCATCACCGGGCCGCTGACGGTCGCTCGCGGCGAGGTGACGGCGGGCGCGCTCGCGGTGGCGACCGATCGCATCGCCGGCACGATGTCGCTGCGTCTCGGGCTGGCCGACGGTAACTATGCGATCGGCTTCGACGGGCGGCTGCCGCGCTACCGCATCGGCGCGATCGGCGTCGCCGACATCGCCGCGAAGATCCGCGCCGCCCCCGACGCCAGCGGCGGGACGCGCGTCGTCGGTACGATTCGCGCCGCCGCGACGCAGATCGACGGCGACTTCCTGCGCTCGGTCTTCGCCGGGCTGCCGGTGGTGACGACCGCGATCGAGGTCGCCCCTGACCTGTCGATGCGTTTCTCCGACCTGCACCTCGTCGCTCCCGGGCTGGAGCAGGCAGGCAGCGGCGCGCGCGCCGTCGATGGCAGCGTGCATTTCCTCACCCGCGGGTCGTCGCGCGCGTACGGCCCGGCGACGATCGATCTAGCCGGTCAGCTCGCCGCACCGCAGGTCGACTTCGGCCTCGCCGCGCCGGGTTTCGGCCTGACCGCAGTCACCGCGCACGCCGCCGAGTCCCTCGGCGGCTGGCACATCGTCGCGCGCGGCGGCTCGGCGATCGGACCGGCGACCGCTACCGTGCTCGTTCGCGACGCGGGCGCGGCGATCGACCTTGTCGCGACCGTTTCCGGGGTCACCGCGCGCGGGACGCTGGTGCCCGACGCCGACGCACTGCTCGCCGGACGGCTCGCGGTCGGCGGCGCGGGGCTGAGCGGCAGCCTCGTCCTCGCTCCCTCCGACACGGCGCAGCGCGGCGACCTCGTGTTGACCGCAACGACCGCGCGCCTCGGCGCGACGACGATCGGGCGCGGCACCTTTACCGCGCGGGTCGTCGCGGGGTCGGGTGAGCCGTCGATCAACGCGACGTTCGCGTTGGCCGACTTCAGGACCGCCGGGGTAACTTTCTCGACCGCAAGCGGGACGATCGCCGACACCGCCGGGCGCGGGACCGTGCGCCTCGCCCTTGCCGGGGTTGCCGGGGTGCCGTTCGCGGTCGCCCTCGACGCGCACGGCTCGATCGACCGCTTCGACGTCGGCGCGACCGCGACGGTCGACGGCCGCAATCTGACGCTTGACCACCGCGCGCAGGTCGATCGCACCGCGAACACGTGGCGGCTTGCCCCGGTCGCGCTCCAGACACCCGACGGGCGCGTTGAGTTCGCGGGCAACGCGGGTGACGGTGTGAGCGGCACTGCGCGCCTCGACGGCCTTGGCCTGTCGCTGCTGACACTGTTCGACCCAACGTATAATTTCGCCGGGCGCGCGTCGGGGACGGTCGCCTTCGCCGTGCCCGCCACCGCCGCGCCGACAGGCTTGCTCGCCGTGCGCGTCGCCGGGCTCAGCCGCGCGGGTCTCGCGTCGTCGTCGCTGCCGGTCGACATTGCGGTCAACGCGGTGCTGGCGTCGAACGCGGCGAGTGCGCGTGCGGTGATCGCGCGCGGCGGCGCGGCACTCGGGCGGGCGCAGGCCGAACTGACCCTCGCTCCGGGCGCGACCCTGCTTGAGCGGCTGCTCGCTGCGCCGCTGTTCGGCCAGGCGCGCTTCGACGGTCCGGCGCAGGCGGTATGGCTGCTCGGCGGGGTCGAGGCGCTCGACGTCCGCGGACCGATCACCACCGTGGTCGACGCGGGCGGGACGCTCGGCGATCCGCGCTTGACCGGGCGGATCGCGCTCGCCGGGGGCCGGATCGAGAACGTCGCGCTCGGGACGGTGGTCGACAACGTCCGGCTCGACGGGCGTTTCACTGGCTCACGGCTCGATCTTGCGGCGTTTTCGGGAACGGTCGGCAAGGACGGCACGGTGGCAGGCAGCGGCGAGGTCGACCTGTCGGTCGATCGCGGTTTCCCGGTCGATGTCACCGCCAAGCTCGACAACGCGCAGATCCTCAACCGCGACGACCTGCGCGCCACCGCGAGCGGGACTTTGCGGCTCCGCAGCGACGTTAACGGCGGCAAGATATCGGGGGGGCTCGACATCGCGCGCGCGCGTTACCGTTTCGGGCGCGGCGGAACGACCGATATCCCCGCCCTCGCGGTGACCGAGCGCAACATCGAGATTCTCGGTCGCGCCGCCCCGCGCGTTGCGAAACCGACCTTGTGGTCGCTCGATATCGCGACCTCGGCGCGCGACAATGTAGACGTCGCCGGACTCGGCCTGACCTCGACTTGGCGTGGCGATCTGAAGCTGACCGGCCGTGCGACCGCGCCGGACTTTTCGGGGCAGGTCCGGCTGGTGCGCGGCGACTATGACTTCGCCGGGCGCCGGTTCGCGCTGACCCGCGGCGATGTCCGCTTCGACGGCAAGAACCCGCCCGATCCGTTCATCGACCTCGCCGCCGAGAACACGAGCTCGGGCTTCACCGCACAGCTTTCGCTGACCGGCACGGCGCTCCACCCCGATATCAAGTTCGGCTCGACCCCGGCGCTACCCGAGGACGAGGTTCTGTCGCGCGTTCTGTTCGGCGCGTCGATCACGACGCTGTCGGCCCCTGAAGCGGTCCAGTTGGCAGGAGCGCTGGCGTCGCTGCGCGGCGGCAAGAGCGGGCGGCTCGACCCGTTTAACATCGTCCGCAAGACGCTGCGGATCGACCGGCTGCGGGTTCTCCCCGCCGACATCGCCACTGGGCGCAAGACCGCGATCGCGGCGGGCGAATACATCGGGCGGCGGGTTTACATCGAGCTGTCGACCGACGCCCAAGGCTATTCGGCGAGTGCGATCGAGGTTTCGCTGACGCGGTCTCTGTCGATCCTGTCCGACGTCGCGACAATCGGCGGAACGAGCGTCAATTTGCGGCTCAAGCGCGACTATTGAACCCGGCGGCGGTCGTGCGCATTTCACCCAGGCGTTGGTGGAGAATAGTCATGCTGGGTCGGCTCGTCACAATGTTTGCTGGGCGCAGCATCGCACGGTCGGTCGGCGGGGCTGCGTCGGGCCCTGCGGGCGCGGTGATCGGTGCGCTGCTTCCGACGGTGCTTCGACGGCTGGGGCCGCAGGGCATGATCGTCGCCGCGCTAGGCGGCTTTATCGTCAAGCGCGCGATGAAGCGGAACACCGCGATCAAGCCCTGACTCCGATCGACACCGTGCCGTAACCCCGACAGTTGCATTCACGGCCCGGTCAGATGATTTTGACTATCGCTCAGTTTCGCGGCATACGCGAGGTTCGAGCGTTGATAAGGATGACCGTGGCCAGCCGAGCCCTCGATACCCGTGCGCGCCGCTACGATCCGGCAGAAACGCGTCAGCGTGTGCTCGAGGCGGCGAACCTGCTGTTTTCGACAAAGGGGTATGCGAGCACCGGCACCGCCGACATCGCCCGCGCCGCCGACGTCTCCGAAGGCTCGATTTTCTATCATTTCGGGTCGAAGAAGAACCTGCTCGTCGATATCGGTCGAATGTACGGCGAACGGATGATTGCGGTAATGCAGGGCGACGATGCGCTCGAAGACCTCGAACCCGGGATTATGATCACCCGCTGCATCGAATTTTGCATCGAACATCGCGAATGGGAAGCGCTGACCGGCGAAGTCTGCGCCGAAGGCAAACCCAAGGCGATGATGGCCGTCGAGGCCGAGCCATTCTATCACGCGTCGCGTGAGGTTACCGTGACGTGGGTTGCGGGGCAAATGACCGCGTCGCTGACCAAGCGCGGTATCACTGGGGTCTATATCCCGTTTGCGGCATCGTTGACCTATGCCGTCGTCGGCGAGACGATCGAAGCGGTGCTAAGTACGAATGATTCCGCTCGTCGCGCGGCGGTGTTGGCCGAAACGATCCGCTTCGTCCGCTGTGCCTGCGGGTACACCGCCGGGTGAACTTTGCCCCACGGCGGACGATCCTCGACCTCGGGACCGGCTTTTACGACCCCGTCGCCGCCGCAGAATTTCCACAGGCGATCCTCCGCTTCCGCAACGACCGCGCCGCCGCGAGCACCGGCCTCGACGGGTTGAGCGACGCCGAGTGGACCCGCCATTTCGGGCGCTTCGTACCGCTGCCCGGCAGCCTCGAAATCCCGCTCGCGCTGCGTTACCACGGCCATCAGTTCCGGACATACAACCCCGATCTCGGCGATGGACGCGGGTTCCTGTTCGCGCAGGCGCTCGATGCGTCCGGGCGGCTGTTGGACCTCGGCACCAAGGGATCGGGGACGACGCCGTGGAGCCGCGCGGGCGACGGGCGGCTGACGCTCAAAGGCGCGGTCCGCGAGGTGCTGGCGACCGAAATGCTCGAAGCCTTGGGCGTCGATACCTCGCGAACGCTGTCCGTGATCGAGACCGGCGAGGCGCTCGAGCGCGGCGACGAACCCTCCCCGACGCGCGGCGCGGTCCTCGTCCGGCTGAGCCACAGCCATATTCGCTACGGCAGCTTCCAGCGGCTCGCCGCGCTCGGCGACGCCGACGGCATGGCGCGGCTGACGGCGTATGTCCTTGCGAATTACTTCGCTACCGTCGACGCGCCCGACCCGTATGCCGCGCTGATCGACCATGCGGTGACCAACGCCGCGTCTCAGGCGGCGGCGATGATGGCGGCGAGCTTCGTCCACGGCGTCCTCAACACCGATAACATCAACATCACCGGCGAATGCTTCGACTACGGTCCGTACCGTTTTGCGCAGTCATGGGACCCCGATTTTACCGCAGCGTACTTCGACCATCACGGCCTCTACAGCTTCGGTCGTCAGCCCGAGGCGCTGCAGTGGAACGTGTTCCAACTGGCGGGCGCATTGCGGCTCGTCGCGCCGCTCGACGCGCTCAAGCCGTCGCTCGAAGCGTTCGGCGAGCGGTATGCATCGGCGCTGACGGACGCGGTACTGAGGCGGCTTGGCGTCACCCCGCGCGAGGCGGACAGCGACCGCGTGCTCGTGGAGACGTTGAAGACGGCGCTTGCCGCCAGCCGGACCGATCTCGACCGTTTCTGGTTCGATTGGCGCGGCGGTACGCGACGCGCGGCTGGCCAAGATGCTCCCGAATTCGACGCGTTTGTGGAGGTGGTCGGCGACTACCTTCCCACCGGCCCGCGCGCGCACCCTTATTGGTCCGACCCCGCCCCGTGTGGCCTGCCGATCGCCGAGATCGAGGCGATCTGGGCGCGCATCGCCGCTACCGACGACTGGCGCAGCTTCGACGCCAAGATCGCTGCGATTCGCCGGATGGGCGAAGCGATGGCGACATGACCCGCTGGACCGCCGACGCGGCGACTGCGTGGTATGCGGCGCGGGCGTGGCCGCTCGGGTGCAACTTTGTTCCGTCGACGGCAGGGAACCAGCTTGAGATGTGGCAGGCGGCGACCTTCGATGCGGCGACGATCCAGCGCGAGCTGGGCTTCGCCGCCGGTATCGGGATGAACGCGGTCCGCGTCTTCCTCCATGACCTACTGTGGCGCGACGACGCCGTCGGTCTGATCAAGCGGATCGAGACGTTCCTCGCGATCGCCGACGCGCGCGGCATCGCGACGCTGTTCGTGCTGTTCGACTCGTGCTGGAACCCTGCGCCGGTCAGCGGACCGCAGCCGCTGCCGCGCCTGGGGGTGCATAATTCGGCGTGGGTTCAGGGTCCGGGAATGGCGGCGCTCGTCGATAAGGCGACGCGTCCACGCCTCCGAGCCTATGTCACTGGCGTCGTCGGGCACTTTGCGACGGACCCGCGCATCCTCGGCTGGGATATCTGGAACGAGCCCGACAATGGCCCCGAGGTCGCGCAGCGCGACGCCGCGACGCTCGCGGTGAAGGCGGCGCTGGTCCTGCCGCTGCTCGAAGACGCCTTCGACTGGGCGCGCGCTGCCGGACCAATGCAGCCGCTGACGAGTGCGATCTGGTCGGGCGACTGGTCGTCGCTCGATCGGATGACGCCAATCCAGCGGGAGCAGGTCGAACAATCCGACCTCGTCTCGTTCCACAATTACGATGCGGATGAGGAATTTGCTCGGCGCGTCGGCCTGCTCGAGGCTCTCGACCGCCCAGTCCTGTGTACCGAATATCTTGCGCGGCCACGCGGTAGTACGTTCGCGGCGATCGTGCCGGTCGCGCAGGCGGCGCGGGTGGGCCTGTTCAATTGGGGCCTGGTACGTGGCGACACGCAGACCCATCTGCCGTGGGATTCGTGGGACCGGCCCTATGTCGACCGGCCCGCGGGAGTGTGGTTCCACGATATCCTCGAAGCCGATGGAACGCCGTTCGATCCGGCCGAGGTAGCGCTCCTCCGCGCCGCGTCAGGCGGGAGCGG
>JBBSFF010000120.1:0-6648 GCA_038238995.1 Sphingomonadales bacterium | reverse complement strand
GACACGATCACCGCGTCGATCGCGGCGGCGGAGCGCGCCACCGAGGTCGCGATCGTCTGGACCGCCGGGCGCAGCGGGATGGGCAGCACGCTCGACGCCGTGACCGATGAAGTGTCGCTGGTCGCCGAACTCGTCGACTTCGCGGCCCGCCTCGCGCCGCAGTCGGCCGGGGTCCATTTCCATCTGATGAGCTCGGCCGGCGGGCTGTTCGAAGGCCAGACCTTCGTCGACGACGCCACTGTGCCGCTCGCCTCGCGGCCGTACGGCACCGGCAAGCTGCGGCAGGAGGACCTGCTCCGCGCCGCCGCCGCGCAGAACGACGGTATCGCCTACACCGTCTACCGGGCGTCGTCGGTTTACGGCTTCGCCGCGCAAGGGCGGCTGGGGCTGATTCCGACGATCCTGACGAACGGCGTCCGCCGCGGCGTGACGCGGATCGTCGGGCGGCGCGATACGCTGCGCGACTATGTCTACAACGAGGATATCGGCCGCTTCGTCGCCGACCGGGTGCTGCGGGGCGCGGGCGTTTCGGGCGGGGAGGTGATCCTCGCCAGCGGCAAGTCGACGTTGATCGGCGAGATCGTCGCCGAGGCGGAGGCGCTGCTCGACACCCGCGTCTACCTGCAGTTCGAGCCGAACCCGAGCAACGCCGAACCGATGAGCTTTCGTCCGTCGGCGCTACCGCGCGACTTCGTCGTCACCGACCTGCGCACCGGCCTGCGGCGCGTCGCACTCACGCTGCAGACGCATCTGTCGGGGCAATAACGCCGGCGCGCGCGGACGAGCAGGAAGTTGCCGCGACTGGTGCTGTCGGGGAGGATTGAACTCCCGACCTCAGCCTTACCAAGGATGCGCTCTACCACTGAGCTACGACAGCACGGTCGCGGAGCGGCGCGTATCGGGGGGCGCGGCGGGGTTGTCAAGGAAAGCGCGTCGGCGTTAGCGTGAAGGATGGCCGACCCGACCCAGTCCGACGCGCGCGCCGCCCGCCTCGCCGCCGCGCTCCGCGCCAACCTCGCCAGGCGCAAGGCGCGCGAACGCGGCACACCGCAACCCGCCCGTCATCCCCGCGAAGGCGGGGACCCCTCTCCCGCCGCTGGAGATGGCTTCCCGCCTTCGCGGGAATGACGATCGTTCGCGCGGCGGACTAGCCCGCCGGGGCGGCGATCGCCTTCTGGATCGCGGCGGTGACTTCGGGCGAGTCGGGGGTCGTGCTCGACGCGAACGACCCGACGATCTTGCCGCTGCGATCGACCAGATATTTGTGGAAGTTCCACTTCGGTGCTTCGCTCTTGCCGAGCGTCGCTGCCGCCCACGCGAAGAACGGCGTCGCGTTCTTGCCGACGACGGTGCTCTTTTCCGACAGCGGGAAGTTGATGCCGAACTTCGATTCGCAGAACTGCTTGATCTCGGCGTTGGTCTTGTATTCCTGGCCCATGAAGTCGCCCGACGGCACGCCGATGACGGTGAAGCCCTTGGCCTTGTACGTCGTCTGCGCCTTTTCGAGCGCCTCGTACTGCGGGGTGAAGCCGCAGAAGCTCGCGGTGTTGACCACGAGGAGCACCTTGCCCTTGTACTGGCTGAACGGCATCGGCTTGCCGTCGATCGTCGTCATGTTGATGTCATACGCGGTGTTGACGCCCGCAGGCGCGACGGGGGTGGCGGCGAACGCACCCGTCATCGTCGCGGTCAGCGCGACGGCGCCAAGGCCGGCGGCGAGCAGCAGGGCGGGCAGCGTCTTCATCACGGCATCTCCAGTGGTTGCGTCTCCGCAGCTAACCATATCCGCGCCGCGTCGTCGAGCAGCGGGCCGACCGCTGCGGCAACGCGGGCGTGGTACGCGTCGACCCAGCCGCGCTCGGGCGCGGTCAGCAGCGCGACGTCGATCAGCGCGCGGTCGATCGGCGCGAGGGTCAGCGTGGTGAACCCAAGCATCGGCTTCTCCGCCTCCGCGATAACGCGCTCCTCGACGAGGACGAGGTTCTCGATGCGGATGCCGTATTCGCCTGTCTTGTAGTAGCCGGGCTCGTTCGACATGATCATGCCCGCGCGCAGCGGCTCGTCGCCCATCGCGCCGTAGCCGCCCGCCGCGGTCGCGATCCGCGCCGGGCCCTCGTGAACGCTGAGATAGCTGCCGACGCCGTGGCCGGTGCCATGGGCATAGTCGAGCCCGACCGCCCACAGGAACTGCCGCGCGAGCGCGTCGATCTGGTTGCCGCGCGTGCCGTGCGGGAAGACCGCGCTCGCCAGCGCGATATGCCCCTTGAGGACGCGGGTGAAGCGGTCGCGCATCCCGGGCGTCGGGGTGCCGACCGCAAGCGTCCGCGTCACGTCAGTGGTGCCGTCGCGATACTGCCCGCCCGAGTCGACGAGGAACAGCGAGTCGCGTTCGATCCTGCGGTTGGTTTCGGGCGAGACGCGGTAGTGGACGATCGCGCCGTTCGCGCCGCTGCCCGAGATCGTGTCGAAGCTGAGGTCCTCGAGCTGGTTGGTCGCGTCGCGGAACTGGCGGAGCTTGGCGGCCGCGCTCATCTCGTCGAGCCCGCCTTTTGGGGCCTCCCCAGCGAACCAGTGGAGGAAGCGCGTCAGCGCCGCGCCGTCGCGCAGGTGCGCGGCCTGGCTGCCGGCGATCTCGGTCGGGTTCTTGACCGCTTTCGGGACGACGCACGGATCGCGCGCCTCGACGATCGTTGCCGCCCCAGCGTCGAGGTGCGCGAAAATCGCCGCGACCGCCGACGTCGGGTCGGCGACGACGGTGCGTCCGCCCATCGCTTCGAGCGCATCGGCGAAGGCAGCGCGGTCGTGGACGCGGACGTCGTCGCCCAGATGCGCGCTGACCTCGGGCGACAGCTTGGCGGCATCGACGAACAGGTCGGCGGAGGCGTCGGCGTGGACCAGCGCAAAGGCGAGCGGGACGGGTGTGTGCTCGACGTCCTTGCCGCGGACGTTGAGCAGCCACGCGATCGAATCGAGCGCCGAGACGACGACCGCGTCGGCGTGCTTCGCCACGAGCCACGCCGCGATGCGCTCGCGCTTCGCCGCCGACGTCTCCCCGGCGAGCGCGTCGGGGTGAACCTCGAGTCGCGCGGTCGACGGTGCCGGGCGGTCGGTCCAGACCGCGTCGATCGGGTTCGCCGGGACCGCGACGAGCGCCGCGCCATGGGCGGCGAGCGCCTTGGCGGCACCCTCGACCCAGCCGCGCGTGTGGAGCCACGGATCGAAGCCGATGCGGTCGCCGGGACGGGCGTTGCCCGCGAGCCAGTCGGTCGCGCTCGTCGCCGGGACCGCGACATAGTCGTACAGGGCAGCCTCGACCTGCGCGCGGACCTGGAGCGTGTAGCGCCCGTCGGTGAACATCGCCGCCTTGTCCGCGAGCACGACCGCCGACCCTGCCGAGCCCGCAAAGCCCGTCAGCCACGCCAGCCGCTGCGCGTACGCGCCGACATATTCGCTCATATGCTCGTCGGTCAGCGGCACGACGAACCCGGTCAGGGCGTCGGCGGTAAGTTGGTCGCGGAGCGCGGCGAGGCGGGCGGCGTGGGTCGACATAAGCGGGGCTTCCAATCGATCGGGTTCCCGCAACATAGGCGCGATGGCCCGATCGCGGAAGCGCGGCGCCGGCTCAGACCCGCGGCGTATAGCGCTCGATCAGCCGCTCGGCGACCAGCCGCGCGATTAGCGCCGCCTGCTCGGCGGCCGGGACGTGACCGAAGCACGCGCCGAGCTCCTGCACCGAGAACGCCCGACGCGACAGCGCGTACTCGGCGACCGCAAACGCCAAGCCAAGGGGGGAACGCCCACCCGGCGTGACGAGCATCGCCCCCGCCGCCGTCCGCTCGATCGACGCCGCGCGATCGGTTCGCACAAACGATTCGAGCGACGGCGGGTCGGGCAGGCGGACCGTTTGTCCCCGCACCGCTCGCGCCCGCTGCGCGTCGATCACTTCGTCGCGAAACCCCGGGCTGGCGACGATCGCGGCGAGGCGCGCGGCGAGGTCGCCGAGGTGCGCGGTCAGCGCCGCGGGCTCGCTTCGCGCGTCGGGCAGATACGCGCGGACGGCGGGATCGCGCAGCGCCGCCGCCTCGAGCAGGCGCAGCAGCCCGGCCCCCGCCACCGGCGCGACCGCAAAGGTCACGTGGAGCGACGGCCCATCCTCGGCGAGCGCGTCGTGGAACACCCCCGCGCGGCAGGTACAGGACATCGCCGGGGCGCATCGTCACCGTCATCGCGACGGGCCCGCGCGCGGCGTCGATCATCGCCTGCGCGCCCGCGCGCGGCGTCGATCATCGCCTGCGCCTCCGCGCCGCCGCTCGCCAGCGGCGCGACCGGATTGTCGGCGCGGTTGGCGTAGATCCGCCAGAACTTAATGCCTTCGCATTGGAGCGCGAACACCTCATGCAGATCGTAGTGCGTCGCAAAGCCCTGCACCCCGGCGAACGAGGCGTAGACGTTGGCGTTGACCAACGCGGCGAACGCGGCGCCGAGCGCTTCGGTGACAGCGCGGAGCGCGGGCGCGATGCGCTCGACGTCGTTGCCGACGAGGCTCGCGCCCATGGCGATGAACTGCTCGACCTTCGCCGGAGCGGCGGTGCCGGTCGCCGGGTCGATGTAATGATCGGGCAGGATCGGGCGGTGGTTGAGGATCAGCGTCAGCCGGTCGGGGGTCCAGTGCGACGCGATGCCGAGCAGGTCGGACAGGCCGCCCCAGTCGAGCAGCGCCTTGTGTGCGCGCGCCGCGATATGCAACGGTTGCCGCCCGAATTGGTCGCGAACGAAGCGCCCGGGGTCGAGCGGGGCGAGCAGGGCGGCGAGGTCCATCGCGGCGAAGCGTAACGGAAGCGCCGCCCGCGTGGCAATCGCGCCGTGCGCGGTCTAGAGGCTGCCGCCATGACCCAGCCTCCCGCCCAACCTCCCGCCCAGCCGCCAATCGCCGCGCGCGTTCCGCACACCACGACCCACCACGGTATCGTCCGCGACGACCCGTACGACTGGCTGCGCGATCCCGGTTATCCCAAGGTCGAGGATGCGGCGGTGCTCGCGTATCTCGCTGTCGAAAATGCGTGGTTCGATGCGTGGATGACGCCGCACGCGGCGACCGTCGAGACGCTCTTCGGCGAGTTGAAGGGCCGGGTGAAGGACGACGACGCGGGCGTGCCGGTCCGCGACGGCGCGTTCGACTATTGGTGGCGGTTCGACGCCGGTGGGCAGTATCGCATCTGGCTGCGGCGTGCGGTGGCTGGGGGCGACGACGCGATCATCCTGTCCGAACCGGTCGAGGCGGCGGGGAAGGAATATTTCCGCCTCGCGGGAATTTTGGTGTCACCCGACGGGACCCGCGCGGCGTGGACCGCCGACGACGACGGGTCGGAGCGGTTCAAGCTGTTCGTCCGCGACCTCGCGACGGGGGTCGATACCCTCGTCGCGACGACCGCGATCGGGGTCGCGGTATGGGCGGCGGACTCGCGGTCGCTCGCGTGGACCGAGGTCAACGACGCGTGGCGACCGTTCCGCATCCGGCTGCACCGGCTCGAGGAGGCGGACAATGCGGTCCTGTACGAGGAGGCCGACGCGAGCTTCTTCGTCGGCCTCGACCGTTCGACCGACCGCTCGCATTTCCTGATCACCGCCGCCGATCACGTCACGAGCGAGGTCCGGCTGATCCCGACCGCCGACCCGACCGCGCCGCAGGTGCTCGTCAGCCCGCGCGAAACCGGGCGCGAATACGACCTCGACGTGCGTGGGAGCCAAGTGTTCGTCCGGACCAACGACACCCACGTCAACTTCCGCCTCGCCACCGCCTCGCTCGCCGCACCGGGCGATTGGACCGACCTGATCCCCGGCGACGACCGCGTCTATCTGCGTGGGATCACCGCGTTCGCGTCGTACCTCGCGATCTCGGAACGGGTCGACGGCCTCGACGGCGTCAGGTTGCGCTACGACGACGGCAAGGAAACGCGCATCGCCTTCCCCGAGGCGAGCTACACCGTCGGCATCGGCTCGAACCCCGAGCCCGATGCACCGCTGCTACGGCTCGGCTACACCTCGATGGTGACCCCGTCGACGGTGTACGACTACGACGTCGCCGCCGCGCGGCTGATCGTCCGCAAGGTGCAAGAGGTGCCGTCGGGCTATGACGCCAGCGCGTACCGCACCGAGCGCCTGCTCGCGCCCGCCGCCGACGGCACGCTCGTGCCGGTGTCGGTCGTCACCCGCACCGATTTTCCGCGCGACGGGAGCGGGCGGCTCCATCTCTACGGCTACGGCGCGTACGGGCTGGCGATCCCGCCGTCGTTCTCGGCGTCGCGGCTGAGCCTGCTCGACCGCGGCTTTGCCTATGCGATCGCGCATATCCGCGGCGGCGACGACATGGGCTACCGCTGGTATCTCGACGGCAAGCTGACCGCGCGGACCAACACCTTCACCGACTTCGTCGCCTGCGCGCACGCGTTGGTCGCCGCGGGGTTCGCGCGACCCGGCAACATCTCGATCTCGGGCGGGTCGGCGGGGGGGACGCTGATGGGGGTCGTCGCCAACACCGATCCGTGGACGTTCGTCGGCAACCGAGCGCTGCGCCCGACCCCCGGCACCACCTTCGACACCGGCCTCGGCATGTACGCGCGACGCCGGATGGGGGCTGCCGGGGTGCTG
>JBBSFF010000119.1:0-6679 GCA_038238995.1 Sphingomonadales bacterium | reverse complement strand
CCCACGAGCGGTTGGGACCTGCAGGAAGCGATGACGCCGATCGCGGTCGAGGCGCGCCACATGGCGACAACGATTCTCGACCCGCTTATGATCGCGGTCTGCATCGTCGTGTTCGCACTGCTTGGCTACACGCTGTTCCGGTACCGCGCCGCCGCCAACCCGGTCGCGTCACGGACGTCGCACAATACGATGGTCGAGGTGATCTGGACGGTCGTGCCGGTGCTGATCCTCGTCTGGATCGCGGTGCCGTCGTTCCGCCTGCTCGCCCACCAGTACGAGCCGCCCAAGGCGGACCTGACGATCAAGGCGACCGGGCATCAGTGGTACTGGGAGTATGAATATCCCGACCAGGGCGGGTTTAGCTTCGACTCGATCATCCTGTCCGATGCCGATGCAATCAAGCATGGCGACCCCGCCAAGCTCGGCGTCGACAACCGCGTCGTCGTTCCGGTCGGCACCACCGTCCGCGTCCTGACAACCGCCGCCGACGTCATCCACGCGTGGGCGATGCCCGCGTTCTGGGTTCAGATGGACGCCGTCCCCGGGCGGATCAACGAGACGTGGTTCAAGGTCGACCGCTCCGGCGTCTATTACGGCCAGTGCTTCCAGTTGTGCGGGACCAAGCACGCCTTCATGCCGATCGCGGTCGAGGTCGTCTCGAAGGCGCGATTCGCTCAGTGGGTTGCGGCGAAGCAGAAGGAAAACGGCATCGCGCCGCCGGGAGCGCAGGTTGCCGCCGCCCTCACTGCCGGTGCCGTCGCTGGGGCCGAGACCCCTTCGCCGCCAGCGGGCAATGGTCCCGCCGAGGCCGCAACCGCCGTCATGCCCTCCGTGCCGACCGTAACCGCTCCCGCCGCGCCCGTCGCGCCCGCGGCCAAGTAAGGGCTCCGCCAATGGCCACCTCCGCCTTCGATGCCGGTCTCGCGCACGACGACCACGCCCATCACGTCGAGCTGTCGTTCGCTCAGCGCTGGCTGTTCTCGACCAATCACAAGGATATCGGGACGCTGTACCTGATCTTTGCGATCTTCGCCGGCACGGTCGGCGGCGCGATCTCGGGCATCATGCGCGCCGAGCTTGCACACCCCGGCATCCAGTATCTGACGTGGTTCACTCAGGGCAATCTCGACGCGTCGTACCATCTGTGGAACGTGTTTATCACCGCCCACGGCCTGATCATGGTGTTCTTCACCGTCATGCCGGCGATGATCGGCGGCTTCGGCAATTGGTTCGTGCCGCTGATGATCGGCGCGCCCGACATGGCCTTCCCGCGGATGAACAACGTCTCGTTCTGGCTGCTCGTGCCGTCGTTCCTGCTGTTGCTTGGGTCGATGTTCGTCGAAGGTCCGGCGGGCTTCAACGGCGTCGGTACCGGCTGGACGCTCTACGCGCCGCTGTCGACGAGCGGCCATCCGGGCCCGGCGGTCGACATGGCGATCTTGTCGCTCCACCTCGCCGGTGCGTCGTCGATCCTCGGTGCGATCAACTTCATCACGACGATCTTCAACATGCGCGCGCCCGGCATGACGCTCCACAAGATGCCGTTGTTCGTCTGGTCGGTCCTTGTCACCGCATTCCTGCTGCTGTTGTCGCTGCCGGTCCTTGCGGGCGCGATTACGATGCTGCTGACCGACCGCAACTTCGGCACCACCTTCTTCGATCCCGCCGGCGGTGGCGACCCGATCCTCTACCAGCATCTATTCTGGTTCTTCGGCCACCCCGAGGTCTACATCCTGATCCTGCCGGGCTTCGGCATGATCAGCCAGATCATCTCGACCTTCTCGAAAAAGCCGGTCTTCGGCTATCTCGGCATGGCGTATGCGATGGTCGCGATCGGCCTGATCGGCTTCATCGTCTGGGCGCACCACATGTTCACCAGCGGGCTCGACGTCAACACCAAGATGTATTTCACCGCCGCGACGATGATCATTGCGGTGCCGACCGGGATCAAGATCTTCAGCTGGATCGCGACGATGTGGGGCGGGTCGCTGACCTTCCCGACACCGATGCTGTGGGCGATCGGGTTCATCATCATGTTCACCGTCGGCGGCGTCACCGGCGTCATCCTGTCGAATGCCGGCATCGATACGTACATGCACAACACCTATTATGTCGTCGCGCACTTCCACTACGTGCTCTCGCTCGGCGCGGTGTTCGCGATCTTCGCCGGCTTCTATTACTGGTTCGGCAAGATGTCGGGCCGACAGTATAACGAGACGCTCGGCAAGCTCCACTTCTGGATCTTCTTCATCGGCGTCAATGTCCTGTTCTTCCCGCAGCATTTCCTCGGCCAGCAGGGCATGCCGCGGCGGATTCCCGACTATCCGGCGCAGTTCGAGCACTACAACTACCTGTCGAGCATCGGCTACGCGATCATGGCGGTCGGCATGGTGTTCTTCTTCATCAACGTGATCTACTCGCTCTTCGCCGGGCCCAAGGTCGGCAGCAATTATTGGGGCGAGGGGGCGACGACGCTGGAGTGGACGCTGTCGTCGCCGCCGCCGTTCCACCAGTTCGAGACGCTGCCGGTCATCAAGTAACGGCGATGAGCGTCGGGTTTATCACCGCGCCCGAGGGTGTCAGCTTCGACGTCGTCGCGGCTCCCCCGGGGGTTAGCTTCGCCGACTGGCGCGACTATCTCGCGCTGCTCAAGCCGCGCGTCATGAGCCTCGTGATCTTCACCGCGGCGGCGGCGCTGCTGACCGCGCCGGGGCACGTCCACCCGTTCATCGGGGCGGTCGCGATCCTGTGCGTCGCGATCGGGGCCGGGGCGTCGGGCGCGCTCAACCAGTGGTACGAGGCCGACATCGACGCGCTGATGAAGCGGACCGCCGACCGTCCGCTGCCCGCAGGCAGGGTGTCCCCCGACGAGGCGCTGGCGTTCGGCGTCGCGCTCGCGGTCGGGTCGGTCGCGGTCATGGGGCTCGCGGTCAACTGGCTCGCCGCCGGCATCCTCGCCGGATCGATCTTCTTCTACGCGGTCATCTACACCGTCTGGCTCAAGCGCCGGACGCCGCAGAACATCGTCATCGGCGGCGCGGCGGGGGCGTTTCCGCCGCTGATCGGCTGGGCGGCGGTGACCGGCGACGTCACCGCCCTCCCGTGGCTGATGTTCGCGATCATCTTCCTGTGGACCCCGCCGCACTTCTGGAGCCTCGCGTTGTTCATGGAGGCCGACTACGCCAAGGCCGGCGTGCCGATGCTGCCGGTCGTCGCCGGTGAGGCGGCGACGCGGCGGCAGATCCTGCTGTACACGCTGCTGCTCGTGCCGGTGACGGTGCTGCCGTGGGCGCTCGGCCTGACCGGCTGGGTCTATGGCAGCGTCGCCGTCGTCACCGGCGCGATCTTCGTCGCCCGGGCGCTCGCGGTCTACGGCAACACCGCGACGCTTGCCGCCGCCATGGTCCCTGAGAAGCGCCTGTTCAAATACTCGCTGCTCCACCTGTTCCTCGTCTTCGCCGCGCTGGTCGCTGACCATTGGATCGTGGCGTGAACGTCGACTGGACCCCCGAGCAGACCGCCGAGTTCAACCGCCGCCGCCGGTCGCGCAACCTTGCGCTCGGGCTCGTTCTCGGCGCGCTCGTCCTGATCTTCTTCGGCGTCAGCCTCGTGAAGATGCTCCCGTGAGCGGCGCGACCGCGAACCGGACGACCGCGCTGTGGGCGGCGGGCTTCGCCGTCGCGATGGCCGGGCTCGCCTACGCCAGCGTTCCGCTCTACCGCGCCTTCTGCGCCGCGACCGGGTTCGCCGGGACGACCAGCCGCGCCGAGGTCGCGCCGGCCGCGCCGGTAGCAGGCAATACGGTCAAGGTCCGCTTCGACGGCAACACCTCGCCGGGCATGCCGTGGCTGTTCAAGCCGGTGACGGTCGAGACGACGATCCCGATCGGCGGCAAGCGGATGGCGTTCTTTCGCGCGACCAACATCAGCGGCGCGACGACCACCGGGCGCGCCACATTCAACGTCTCGCCCGACCTCGCCGGCAAGTATTTCAAGAAGATCGCCTGTTTCTGCTTCACCGAGCAGACGCTCAAGGCGGGCGAGACGGTCGACATGCCGGTGACCTATTTCATCGACCCGGCGATCCTCGACGACCCGCAGGCCCGCAAGATCGACGCGATCACGCTGTCGTATACCTTCTTCCCGGTGGACGCGAGCAAGGCCGAGCCGCTACAGACGCCGACACGAACGCAAGGATAGACCATGGCCGGCGCCAAGACCCAGCAGCACGACTATCATCTGGTCAACCCGAGTTCGAAGCCGATCCTCGGCGCGTTCTCGGCGCTCGTCCTCGCCGCCGGCGCGATCGGCTGGATGCACAAGCTGCCGTGGGGGCCGTGGGTGTTCGGTCTCGGCGCGACCGCCGTGCTCGCGACCTTCTTCTTCTGGTGGTCCGACGTCGTCCACGAAGCGAACACCGGCGACCACACGCCGGTGGTTCAGCTCCACCACCGCTACGGCATGCTCCTGTTCATCGCGTCGGAGGTGATGTTCTTCGTCGCGTGGTTCTGGGCGTATTTCAGTTCGTCGCTCTATCCGAGCACGGCGGCGACGATCGGCGGCGTCTGGCCGCCGAAGGGGGTCGAGGTGCTCGACCCGTTCGCCTTCCCGTTGCTCAACACGATGATCCTTTTGCTGTCGGGGACGACGGTCACCTGGGCGCACCATGCGCTGATCCACGGCGACCGCGAGGGGCTGAAGAAGGGCCTGTGGTTCACCATCGTCCTCGGCGCGATCTTCAGCTGCGTCCAGGCGTTCGAATACAGCCATGCCGCGTTCGGTTTCGCGGGCAACATCTATGGTGCGACTTTCTACATGGCGACCGGCTTCCACGGCTTCCACGTCTTCGTCGGCACGATCTTCCTGATCGTCTGTCTGGCGCGCGCGTATCGCGGCGACTTCACGCCGACGCACCATTTCGGCTTCGAAGCGGCGGCGTGGTACTGGCATTTCGTCGATGTCGTCTGGCTGTTCTTGTTCATCGCGATCTATTGCTGGGGCAGCAAGTTCGGCGCGCTGGTGACCGCAGCGGCGTGATGGGACTGGCGTGAGCCGTCCGCTCGCGCAGCCTGCGCTGCGGGGGGCGATCCTCGGGCTTTGCCCCCGTTGCGGCGCGCCCGGCCTGTTCCGGGGCGTCGCCAGCTTCGCGCGCGCCTGTCCGAAATGCGGGCTCGACTATGCCGCCTTCGACGTCGGCGACGCGGCGGCGCCGTTCCTCATCTTCCTCGTCGGGGCCGTGGTCGTCGTCGGCGCGATCTGGCTCGAACTCAGCCGGTCGCCGCCGTGGTGGGTCCACGTCGTCGTCTGGGTGCCGCTGACGATCGGGCTGACGCTCGCGTTGCTGCGGGTCGCCAAGGGCATCCTCCTCGCGCTCGAATACAAGAACGACGCCCGGCTCGGACGGTCGGAATGAGCGCCGTGGGCCGGCGGGTCCCGCTCGGTGCGACGATCCTGACGCTGATCATGCTGCCCGTGCTGCTCGGGCTCGGGGTCTGGCAGCTCCAGCGGCGCGAGTGGAAGCATGCCCTGATCACCCGGCTCGAAGCGGCGAAGTCGCTGCCGCCGGTGACGGGGCACGACTATTACCGCGCGATGATCGGGACCGCCGACCTCCAGTACCGTCGCGCCGAGGTCGATTGCCGCCCCGGGCGGGTCGCCCCGTACGACGTCAAGGGCGGGACATCGGCCGATGACCAGGGCGGCTTCCTCGTCCTCGTCGACTGCAACGACCCGGCGCGCCATGCGCGGCCCGACCTCGTCGTCGTCGCCGGCTGGACGCTCCGCCCCGACGCGGTCAAGGCGATCGACCTCGACACGCGCTTCGTCGGCACGCTGATCGAGCACCCCTACGGGACCGAGGCCGGACGTCCGCAGTTCATGCTGATCCCGACGACCGCGGCCCCGGGGCTGCTGCCGTCGCGGGTTCCGGTCCCCGACGATCTGCCCGACAACCATATGAGCTACGCGCTGCAATGGTTCGCCTTCGCCGCGACGCTGGCGGTGATCTACGCGGTCTATGTCCGGCAATGGCGGCGGGGTAAACCGAGCGTCGAGGAACCTTTGCCGTAGGGTTTCGCCCGGGCAGCGACTCGCTGTGCAGTTCCGTACCGGATTTAACCAGGGCCCGGGCGGAAGTTCATGACTTGCACGCGACGACAGCGTCGTTTTGCGGCCATACGATCCCATCCGGCACTTTCGGCAACGCGCGTTATCCATCGCGGGCAGATCGAGCGCCGAAACAGCGACTCGCTGTGCAATTCCGCCCGCCGCGAACCAACCGGCGCGCGAAAGTTCATGACTTGCACGCGTAGGCGACAAGTTTTGAGGCCAAAATGCGCCTATATGGCATGTTCGGAGAGCAGCCTTATCCATCGGTGTAGGATTTGGCCTGGACGCCCAGCGAGTCGCACCTGCGGACGTCGGTTTCCGCCCCGCCCGCGCTGCGGTGCCCGCCGCTGTTGCCGCCGCCTTGCCCGCCGCCGTCGCCGTCGCTAGACCGACGCCTCCATGGATTATATCAGCACGCGCGGGGCCGCGCCTTCCCTCCGGTTCGACGCCGTCACGCTCGCCGGGCTCGCTCCCGATGGCGGGCTGTACGTCCCGACGACGTGGCCGACGTTGGCGAAGACCGACATCGCCGCGATGGCCGGGCTCAGCTATGTCGAGACGGCGGTGCGGGT
>JBBSFF010000118.1:0-6714 GCA_038238995.1 Sphingomonadales bacterium | reverse complement strand
GTCGCGGCTATCGCGGGTCAGCTGGACGGTCGCGTACGGCGCGAGTCCGGCGATGCCCATCGGGGCGGCGGCGCTGATGACGACGATCCGGTCGGGGGCGGCGCGCATCGTGTCGGCGGCGCGTCCCGTCGCGGCGGCGGCGGCGACCTCGGGCCACGCAGCGCGGCGGTCGACTGCGGGCTCGGCATAGTCGTCGATCCGCGGGAACGATCCGACCGCCTCGATGGTCCGGTCGAGGAAGCGCGCGACGTCGCGGCGGAATGGGTCGGCGGCGGGGTCGCGGAGCTCGAAGGTCGGCCCGGTCGCGCGCCAGCTGTCGGCGACGAGCGCACCGTCGCGGGCGTAGACGCGGAGGCGCAGCGCGCCTATCCGCCCGTAGCGCGCGGCGATCGCGGGCAACGCGGCAGGCGCTTCGTCGGCCATGAAGCCGGCGATCAGCACCGCCTGCATCCGCATTTCGGCGCGGCGCTGGTCGATCAGCCGCTCGCGGAACGAGTCGAGGTAGAAGATGCTGCCGGTCAGTGCGAGGATGGCGAAGACGTTGACCGCGAGGATCCGCGGCGCGAGGCTGAAGCGCCGCCCCGGGGGTTCGCCGTCGCGCCGCCGCAGCGTTTCGCCGTCAGTCCTCATTGAAGCGGTAGCCGACGCCGTACAGCGTCTCGATCGCCTTGAAATTCGGGTCGACGACACGGAATTTCTTGCGCAACCGCTTGATGTGGCTGTCGATCGTTCGGTCGTCGACGTAGACGTCGTCCTGATACGCGGCGTCCATCAGCTGGTCGCGCGACTTGACGAAGCCGGGCCGCGCGGCGAGCGCCTCGAGGATCAGGAACTCGGTGACGGTCAGCGCGACGTCGCTCGCGGTATCGTCGCTCCCTGCCGCCGGCGACGTCCACGTGACGCGGTGGCGCGCCGGGTCCATCGCCAGCCGCCCGCGGACGATCGCTGGCCCCGGCGCGGCCTCGCCGTCGGCGAGCGGCAGTCCCTTGCGCGACGCCGCCCGCCGCAGCACCGCGCGGATGCGCTCGATCAACAGGCGCTGGCTGAACGGCTTGCCGATATAATCGTCCGCCCCCATCGCGAGGCCGAGCGCCTCGTCGATCTCGGTGTCCTTCGACGTCAGGAAGATCACCGGCACGTCGACCTTGTCGCGCAGCCGCCGCAGCAGCTCCATCCCGTCGAGCCGCGGCATCTTGATGTCGAGCACGGCAAGATCGGGGGGCGAGTCGACGAGCGCCTTCAACGCCGCCGCGCCGTCCGAATACAGCCGCACGACGAACCCCTCTGCCTGAAGCGCGATCGACACCGAGGTCAGGATGTTGCGGTCGTCGTCGACGAGGGCGATGACGGGGGAAGCAATGGCGGTGTCGGGCATGTTCGGTTGTAATACCCTATGCAACGTTGCCGTGTGCCAAAATAGCCGTCAACAGAGCGACCAGTTCGCGCGTAATATCCTTCTGACTACCGCCGCAGTATTCACCAATATCCTCATATACATCGCGATATTTATCGATGATTTCGCGGCGCGTGAGCAGCAGATGCCTCCAACTAGAGAGATGTGGCGACACTATGCTGCGATGCGAGTAATTCGGGAGCAATACACACAATTGCTCATCGTAGATCGGGTATCTTCCCCCGGATGACGACGCCTCACTCCCCTCGAAAATGTGATGAGCTTCCCAGCCTTTATAACCAGACTGGTTTTGCGCAAATCCTTTGAACGATCGATAAGCGCCGATCAGTTGCAGCGCGGGTGTCAGATAAATCCCGAGAACTGCTGCGGTGCTTCCCACCGGCCTATAAGGCGAGATAATTACCTTCGCACGGGCAGCGATAATATTGGCGTACGCCACCGTGATCCTCCCTGCCTATCAAAAATCATTTATCACAGCAGCGCGTCGGGCGTACACTCCCCAATCCGCCTCCCTTTGACGCGCGCCGCGCCGATCCTGTAAGCGATTTGAAAACCGGTGGCGGCTACACGTCCGCTGCCCTTGAGGAGTCGTCGCCCGTGAATGCCACTATCGCCCCCCGTCACGGCCTCGATACCCAGGGTTTCCCGACCACTGCCGACCTTCACTGGAACCTGTCGACCGCGCCGCTGATCGAGCTCGCGGTCCAGCGCGGCGAGGGGCTGTTGTCGAAGGACGGCGCGTTCGTCGTCGAAACTGGCAGCCATACCGGGCGGTCGGCGAACGACAAGTTCATCGTCCACGACGACGTCACCGGCCCGGTCATCTGGTGGGGCAAGACCAACAAGGCGATCAGCCCCGAGCAGTTCGCCAACGTAAAAGCCGATTTCGCCGCCGCGCTTGCCGCGAAGGAAACGCTGTTCGTTCAGGACCTGTTCGGCGGGTCGCAGCCCGAACACCGCGTGCAAGTCCGCGTCATCACCGAATTCGCGTGGCACTCGCTGTTCATCCGCACGCTGCTCGTCCGCCCCGACGCCGCGAGCCTCGCCGACTTCCTGCCCGAATTCACCATCGTCGACCTGCCGAGCTTCAAGGCCGACCCGGCGCGCCACGGTTGCCGCTCGGGGACGATCGTCGCGGTCGATTTCGAGGGCAAGACGATCCTGATCGGCGGCACCAAATACGCCGGCGAGATGAAGAAGTCGGTGTTTTCGATTCTCAACTACCTGCTGCCGGTCAAGGGCGTGATGCCGATGCATTGTTCGGCGAACATCGGCGCCGACGGGCGGACGGCGGTGTTCTTCGGCTTGAGCGGCACCGGCAAGACGACGCTGAGCGCCGATGCCAGCCGCACGTTGATCGGCGACGACGAGCACGGCTGGTCGGACACCGCGGTGTTCAACTTCGAAGGCGGTTGTTATGCCAAGGTCATCCGGCTTTCCGCCGACGCCGAGCCGGAAATCTACGCGACGACGCAGCGTTTCGGCACCGTCCTCGAGAATGTCGTGATCGATCCGGTGACGCGCGTTATCGACCTCGACGACGCTCGCCTCGCCGAGAACAGCCGCGCGTCGTACCCGATCGACTTCATCCCGAACGCGAGCGCCGACAACCTCGGCCCCGTGCCGGCGAACGTCATCATGCTGACCGCCGACGCGTTCGGGATTCTTCCTCCCATCGCCAAGCTGACGCCCGAACAGGCGATGTACCATTTCCTCAGCGGCTATACCGCGCGCGTCGCGGGAACCGAGATCGGCGTCACCGAGCCCGACGCGACCTTCTCGACGTGCTTCGGCGCGCCGTTCATGCCGCGCCACCCGTCGATCTACGGCAACCTGCTCAAGGAGCGGATCGCGCACGGCGGGGTCGATTGCTGGCTGGTCAACACCGGCTGGACCGGCGGGATCTACGGCACCGGCAAGCGGATGCCGATCAAGGTGACGCGCGCGCTGCTCAACGCCGCACTCGACGGCACACTCAATGACGCCGAATTCCGCACCGACCCGAACTTCGGTTTCCAGGTGCCGGTGTCGGTGCCCGGCGTCGAGCCACGCATCCTCAACCCGCGCGAGACATGGGCCGACAAGGCCGCCTATGACGCGAAGGCGAAGGCGCTCGTCGGCATGTTCGTCGCCAACTTCGCGCAGTTCGAGGATCACGTCGACGCGGGCGTTCGCGAGTCGGCCCCGAAGGCGGCTTAACGTTCAGTCTCGTCATCCCCGCGAAAGCGGGGACGACGGTTCGATATTGGGAAGTGCGGGATGAGCAAGGGCAGGGTCCTCGTCACGGGCGCGTCGGGCTATATCGCCGGTTACGTCGTCAAGGCGCTGATCGCCGACGGCTGGTCGGTCAGCGGCACGATCCGCAGCCTTGCCAAGGCCGATTCGGTCCGCGCGCACCTCGGGCTGACCGCCGACCAGTTGCCGCTCACCGCTGCCGATCTGACCAACGACGCCGGGTGGCACGACGCTGCCGCCGGGTGCGACTTCGTTCAGCACATCGCGTCGCCGCTGCCGACGGGCGCGATGAAAACCGAGGACGAGCTGATCGTGCCCGCGCGCGACGGGGCGCTTCGCCTGCTCCGCGCGGCGAAAGCGGCAGGGGTCAAGCGCGTGGTGATGACCTCGTCGGTCGCGGCGATGTACTACGGGATGACCGGGCAGACCCGGACCTACACCGAAGCCGACTGGAGCGACCTGACTTCACCCGCGACCAACGCCTATGCCAAGTCGAAGACAATCGCCGAACGCGCCGCGCGCGACTGGATTGTTGCTGAGGGCGACGGCATGGAATACTGCACGATCAACCCCGCGCTGGTGCTCGGCCCGGTGCTCGGCAGTGATTTCTCGGGGTCGCTCGCGGTGGTGACCAAGATGCTCAATGGCGATCTGCCTGGCCTGCCCGCGATCGGCTTTGGCATCTGCGACGTCCGCGACATCGCCGCCGCGCACGTCGCGGCGATGACGACGCCGGGAATCGACGGCGAGCGCTTCCTTTGCTCGGGCGAGACCTTGGCGATGGCCGACGTCGCCGCGATCCTCAAAAGCCGCCTCGCCGACAAGGCCAAGCGCGTGCCGACGATGAAGCTGCCCAATTTCCTCGTCCGCCTGTCGGCACTGTTCGACGCGGAGGTCAAGCTCGTCATCCCCGAACTCGGGCGCAGCCGCGTCGGCGACTCCGCCCATGCCCGCGCCGTGATCGGCTGGAACCCGCGCCCCGCCGCCGAGACGATCGTCGACACCGCGCGAAGCTTGATCGCAGCGGGGCTGGTCAAGGCGTGAGCGGCGGCGCGGACGGGGTGGCGGTGACGCAACGCGTGGACCGGCTGACGATGGTCGGCTGGGGTGCCCTGCTGATGCCGCTCCTGACGATGTGGCACGAGATTGGCGGGCATGCGGCGGCGTGCGCGGTGCAAGGCGGGCACGTCGCCACGATCGGGGCGTTTTACGTCAATTGCACCGGCCTTCCAGTCGGGCCCGCGGCGATCGTCGCGTGCGCCGGGGTCGCGATGAACGCGCTGCTCGCGGTCGTCGTCCACGCCCTATGGCGGCGATCGACGGGTGATTCGACGCGGCTTGTGCTATGGCTGATCTGGGTCAGCGAAGCCTTCGTCGCGGCGGGCTATTTCTGCTTCTCGGGCGTGACCGGCTTCGGCGACCTCGGGACCGGAAAGGGCGGCGCGCTAACATGGTTGCCGCTGCCGCTCGCGTGGCGGGCCGGTGAGACCCTGTTCGGCGTCGTCGCCTATGTGCTCATCGTCGGCTCGGCCATTCGCGCGCTCGATGGGATGCTTGGCACCGGTGCGGTCACCCGGTCGGCGCGGCGGCGGATCGCGCATAGTTATTACGCTGCGTGCGGCTTCGGCGCGGTGCTCGTGGGGTTGCTCAACCCGGTCGGCATCCTGATCACGATCATGTCGGCAGCGGCGTCGTCGTTCGGCGGGCTCGCCGGGTTCATCTCGATCGGCTACGCGGCGCGCGGGATCGATGCGCCGCTTCCCTTCGTCGTCGCGCGAAGCTGGCCGGTCGTCGTCGCCGGCGCTGTCGTTCTGGCGGCTTTCGCCATCATCCTCGGCCCCTCGATCCGGCCGTAGGCCTCGCGCCCGATCGCCACCCCACCCTATCCAACCCCCGACGATCGGTTATGAGCAGTCGGGACACACGGGGAAACACCGCATGCAGCGTATCGGCGTCATCGGCGCGGGATTGATGGGGAACGGGATCGCGCACGTTGCGGCGCTCGCGGGGTACGACGTCATCCTGTCCGATGTCGCGATTGAGCGGGTCGAAGCGGCCAAGGCAACGATCGCGGCGAACCTCGCGCGCGGGGTCAAGAAGGGGACGGTCGACGCCGCCGCGGTCGAGCCCGCGCTGGGCCGGATCACGCTGACGACCGACAGCGCGGCGTTCGCGACGTGTGATCTGGTCATCGAGGCGGCGACCGAGAACGAGGGCGTCAAGGCGAAGATCTTCGCCGACCTGTGCCCGCGGCTCGCGCCGCACGCGCTGATCGCGACCAACACCTCATCGATCTCGATCACCCGGCTTGCCGCCGCGACCGACCGCCCCGACCGCTTCACCGGGGTCCATTTCTTCAACCCCGTGCCGCTGATGGCGCTCGTCGAGATCATCCGCGGGCTGGCGACGTCGGACGCGACCGCGACCGCGATGCACGGCTTCGCGGCCCGGCTCGGCAAGACCGCGATCGAGGCCGCCGACGCCCCCGCGTTCATCGTCAACCGCGTGTTGTGCCCGATGCTCAACGAGGCGATCTTCGCGCTCGGCGAGGGCGTCGGCTCGGTCATCGACATCGACGCGGGGTTGCGGCTCGGCGCGAACCATCCGATGGGGCCGCTGACGCTCGCCGATTTCGTCGGGCTCGATACCTTGCTGTCGATCATGCGCGTGATGCAGGACGCGACCGGCGACCCGAAATATCGCCCCGCGCCGCTGCTGGTGAAATACGTCGAGGCCGGGTGGCTCGGCAAGAAGACCAAACGCGGGTTTTACGATTATTCGGGAGAAACGCCGGTGCCGACGCGATGATCGACGATCCCGAAGGCCCGCACCCGCACCACGGCGGCACCGGCATCAAGTGGCTCGACCTGGCGCTGGCGGTGGCGGTGATCGTGCTGTCGGCGGCATCGCTGTGGACCGCGCAGCACACCGGGCACACGATGGAAAAGCTCGTCGAGGAGAACAGCCGCCTCGTCCGCGCCAACGCGACGCCGGTGCTCCAGTTCGGCACCGGCAACGTCACCGGCCCCGACCAGCGCGAGATCACGCTGCAGGTGTCGAACGTC
>JBBSFF010000117.1:0-6718 GCA_038238995.1 Sphingomonadales bacterium | reverse complement strand
TGCGACACCCAGGCGCCGACGCGGGCGATCAGCGCGGGCATCCGCTTTTCGTGCATCAGCATTGCCGTCAGCGCGAATTCGGCGAGCGCCGGCGCGCTCGTCCCCGCCGACGAGGCGACGACCGGGCCGTCGCCGAGCCAGTCGGGATAGCCGTCGATCCCCGACGAGGCGAGCTGGACGAATTTGACGCGGCCCGGCCAGCCGGGAGGTGGTGGCACGAGATGCCCGGTCGGCTCGACCGAGGTGTGGATCACGAAGACCACGTCGACGTCGGTCGGCAAATCCCAGCGTCGGGCGAGATCGACCGCGCGGACCTCGACGACGGCGGGGTGGGCCATCAGCAGCGCGCCGGTGGCGGGGGCAAAATGGTGGGCGACGATCAACCCGGTCATGCAGTCGCTCCCGGGCGGAAGGCGATGTCGTCGTCGCGGCGGCGGATCACGAGATTCCGGATTTCGCTCATGTCGTCCATCGCAAACCGCACCCCCTCGCGCCCCAGCCCCGACTCCTTGACCCCGCCGTACGGCATGTTGTCAACGCGGTAGCTCGGCACATCGTTGATCACGACGCCGCCGACCTCGAGCACGTCCCACGCCTTCATCATGCTGAACAGGTCGCGGGTGAAGACCCCCGCCTGCAGCCCGAACTTCGAATCGTTGACCTCGGCGAGCGCGTCGTCGAACCGGGTGAACGACGACAGCATCGCGACCGGGCCGAAGGCTTCCTCGCGGTAGAGTTCGGTGCCACGCCCGACCCCCTCGAGCAGCGTCGCGTCGAGCATCGCGCCGTCGCGTGTGCCGCCGCACAGCAGGGCCGCGCCTGCCGCCACCGCCGCGTCGATCCAGCGCGCGAGCCGCTCGGCCTCGCCGACGTCGATCATCGGGCCGATGAAGGTCGCCTCGTTGAGTGGATTGCCGGTGACGAGCGCCTTGGTCAGGGCGACGAGTTTGGTGCGGAACGCTTCGTAGACCTCGGCGTGGACGATGATCCGCTGGACGCCGATGCACGACTGGCCCGACTGGTAGAACGCGCCGAAGACGATGCGCGCGGCGGCGTCGTCGAGATCGGCGTCGCGGTCGACGATCACCGCCGCATTGCCGCCGAGTTCGAGCACGACCTGCTTCTTGCCCGATCGCGCCTTGAGGTCCCAGCCGACCTCGGGCGAGCCGGTGAACGACAGCAACTTCAAGCGCGGGTCGGTGGTGAACAGGTCGGCACCGTCGCGGCGGGCGGGCAGGATCGAGAACGCGCCCGGCGGCAGGTCGGTCTCGGCGAGGACTTCACCGATGATGATCGCACCGAGCGGCGTCCGCGACGCGGGCTTGAGGACGAACGGGCAGCCAACAGCAAGCGCGGGGGCGACCTTGTGCGCGGCGAGGTTCAACGGGAAATTGAACGGCGAGATGAACGAACACGCGCCTACGGCCACGCGCTTCCAGATGCCGAGATAGCCCTTTGCCCGCGGCGCGATGTCGAGCGGCTGGACCTCGCCGGTGATGCGGACGCTCTCCTCGGCGGCGATGCGGAACGTGTCGATCAGCCGCCCGACCTCGCCGCGCGAATCGCGGATCGGCTTGCCCGCCTCGATGCACAGGGCGTACGCGAGCTCGTCGGCGCGTTCGGTGAAGCGTTTGACGCAGTGCGTCAGCACCGCCTGCCGTTCGTAGGCCGCCATGCTCCGCATCGGCGCTTCGGCGGCGTGCGCGGCGGCGATCCCAGCGTCGATCGTCGCCGCGTCGGCGAGCGCGACCCGGGTCGCGACGTTGCCGGTGAACTTGTCGGTGACCGCAAGATCAGTGTTCGGCTGCTCGGCCTTGTTGGCGAGGTAAAGCGGATATTCGGCGCGGAGGCTGGTCATGCGCGCCTCAATGCCCCGCCTCCGCGATCGGGGCAATTCCGAGCCGGGCGAGTTCGACCTTGATGCACCGGTCCATCACCACCTTGAGCCCCGCCGCCTCGGCGCGCGCGGCGGCGGCGGCGTCGACCACGCCGAGCTGCAGCCAGACCGCCTTCGCGCCGACGGCGATCGCCGCGTCGACGACCGTCCCCGCTTCCGACGACTTGCGGAAGATGTCGACGATGTCGATCGGGTCACCGAGCTGCGCCAGTTCGCGCCAGACATATTCGCCGTGGACGTGCTCGCCGGTGATCGCCGGATTGACCGGCAGGACGCGGAAGCCGTGGTCCTGCATCGCCGCCATGACGTGGTTCGACGCGCGTTCGGGCCGGTCGGAAATGCCGACGAGCGCGACGGTGCGCGCGGCGGTCAGCAGGTCGCGGATTTCTGCGTCGGTGGTAAGTGGCATCGGCGGGTCCTCCGGCGCTATAAACCTAGTCCGACCGCCACCTGTTCCGCCAACCCCGCGAACGCGTCCGCCCGCACCCCCTCACCCGCCGCGGGCGGAACCCCGGCATCCGACGCGACCCGAATCGCCAGATCGAGCGCGATGCCACCGAGGAACGCGATCCCCGCCACCGCCGCCGCGTCGCGCGCGCCGCCATGGCCGAAGATGTCGGTCGCGACACCGCACGCCGGGCAGGCGAAGGTCGACATGTTCTCGACCAGCCCGAGCACCGGCACGCCGACCTCGCCGAACATCGCGATCGCCCGCCGCGCGTCGATCAGCGCGAGGTCCTGCGGCGTCGAGACGATGACCGCGCCGGTCGGCTTGAGCTTTTGCGCCATCGTCAGCTGAATATCGCCGGTCCCGGGCGGCAGGTCGATGACGAGGCAATCGAGCACCCCCCAGTCGGTCTGTTCAACCATTTGCGTCATCGCCGAAGCCGCCATCGGCCCGCGCCAGATGATTGCCTTGGTCGGGTCGGTCATCATCCCCATCGACAGCGCCTTGATGCCGTGCGCGGTCGCGGGCTGGAGCCGCTTGCCCTCGAGCTTGCCGCGCCCGGTCAGCCCCAGCAGCGTCGGCACCGACGGGCCGTAGATGTCGGCATCGAGCAGCCCGACCGCGAGTCCGCGCCGCCCGAGCGCGACCGCAAGGTTGACGGCGATGGTGGACTTGCCGACCCCGCCCTTGCCGCTCGCGACCGCGACGATCGTGCGGATCCCCGGGACCGGGCCGCTGCGGACTTCGGCGACCGGGGCGCTCCCGCGTTCGGCGGTCAGCACGATCCGCGCCGCCGTGACCCCGGGGACGCGGCGGACGGCGAGGTCGACCGCGGCGTTCAGGCGTTCGGCGGCGTCGCGCGCCAGCCCCTCGACCGACAGGACCAGCCCGACCATGCCGTCGGGTTTGACGACGATGCCGCTCGTCCGGGCGGGATCGGCGACGGTCGCGAGGGCGGCGATGAGGACTTCGCGGTCGATCAAGGGGCAGGTCCTTCATGGGTCGTTTGGGCGCGGGGCGGGGGCTTGGGGCGGCATCTCGCATTCCCGGGCCCGCCTCCGTATATAGGTCGATGACGATCGTGCAATTTCGGCGGATGCTTCATGCCCCTGACCAGCTTCAATGACAGTTCCGGGGGCGGTGGCCCGTGGGGAAGCGGCGGCGGGAGCGGCTCGGGCGGCGGTTCGGGCGGGGGCGGCAACAACGGCGGCGGTCCGAAAAGCCCGTGGGGCGAAGGCCCGCCGCGGCGGCCGACGCCGGGGCGGGGGCCGACCGGGCGCGGCGACTTCGACGACTTCATCCGCCGCAGCCAGGACAAATTGCGCGGCTCGATCCCCGGTGGCGGGCGGCAGATCACCAACATCCCGTGGCTGCTGATCGCCGCGGTGATCCTCGGCATCTGGCTGTTTTCGACCGCGACCTATCGCATCCAGGCGCAGGAGCGCGGCGTCGTCATGCGCTTCGGGCGCTACATCGAAACGACCGGGCCGGGGTTCCACTTCAAGCTGCCCGCGCCGATCGACACGGTGATCAAGCCCAAGGTCGAGCAGGTCAATTCGGTCGACATCGGCGGCAGCGACGGCGCGACCGAAAACCTGATGCTGACCGGTGACCAGAACATCATCGACATCGCCTATGCGGTGCGGTGGAAAATCCGCAATCCCGAGCTGTTCCTGTTCGAGCTCGCCGAGCCCGAATCGACGATCCGCGAGGTCGCCGAGGCGGCGATGCGCGCCGAGATCGGGCGCGCGACGTTGAACGACGCGATCGGGCCGCAGCGCGCACAGATCGCCGAGCAGGTTCGCGAGCGGATGCAGGAGCTGCTCGACAGCTACCGCGCCGGGATCGACATTCGCGGCGTCGACATCAAGCAGGCCGATCCGCCGGCGGCGGTCGACGAGGCGTTCAAGGACGTGTCGGCGGCGCAGCAGGACGCGCAGCAGGCGATCAACCAGTCGAAGGGCTATGCCCAGCAGCTGCTCGCCGTTGCGCAGGGGTCGGCGGCGCAGTTCGACGCGGTCTATGCCCAGTACCGCCTTGCCCCCGAAGTGACGCGCAAGCGGATCTACCTCGAGACGATGGAAAGCGTCCTGTCGAAGGTCGACAAGACGATCATCGAGCCGGGCAGCGTTCAGACGTATCTGCCGCTGCCCGAGGTCCAGCGCCGGTCGCGCGCCGCCGCCGTCGCCGCACCGACCACACCCCCCGCCACCACCGTCCAGGCGAAGTAAGATGGCCCTGACCCGCAACCCGATCGTCTGGCTCGTCGCGCTGTTCGCGCTGCTGATCCTCGCCAGCGCGTCGCTCTACACCGTGCCGGAGACCAAGCAGGCGATCGTGCTCCGCCTCGGTAAGCCCGAGCGGATCGTCAACGCCTACGACCCGAAGGCGAAGTTCGGCGAGACCGACGCCGGGCTCGTCGCCAAGATCCCGTTCGTCGAGAACGTCGTCTATATCGACAAACGCGTCCTCGACCTCGACATGCCGCAGCAGACGGTGCTGTCGACCGACCAGCTGCGACTCGTCGTCGATGCCTTCGCGCGCTTTCGCATCGTCAACCCGCAGCGGATGTACCAGACCGTCGGGACCGAGGATAATGCCGCGCAGGCGCTCGCGCGCATCCTCGCGTCGCGGCTGCGGAACGAGCTCGGGCGGCAGCGGTTCGACGCCTTGCTCTCGCCCGAACGGACGACGCTGATGGAGGATATCCAGGCGAGCGTGAACCGTCAGGCGGCGCAGTACGGGGCCGAGATTCTCGACGTCCGGATCAAGCGCGCCGACCTGCCGACCGGCGCGCCGCTCGAATCGGCGTTCACCCGGATGCGATCGGCGCGCGCGCAGGAGGCGCTGACGATCCGTGCGCAGGGCAACAAGCAGGCGCAGCTCGTCCGCGCCGACGCCGATGCCAACGCCGCGCGTATCTATGCCGAGAGTTTCGGTAAGGACGCCGATTTCTACGCCTTCTACCGCGCGATGCAGGCGTACCGTGAAACCTTCAAGGACGGCTCGTCGAACGTCATCCTGTCGCCGAACAACGAGTTCCTGCGCGAATTCGAAGGTCGGCAGAAGAAGTGATCGGATCGGCCAAGATGAACCTCAGATAACAAACGATGCGCCCCTTGTATTTCGCTTGCGTGTTGCCGAATTGCATCGCTATCCCGCACCTCGCCCGTGTTGACGGGCAATAGGAGAAACCGCCCCGTGCGTATCGTTCGCAGTGTCATTCCCGCTCTTGCCCTCGTCGGCGGCGCCCTGTTGGTGCTGATGCCCGCCGGCGCGCAGATCGCCACCCCGTCAGGGTCCGCTCCCCCGGCGCAGAATGCGGTTCCGGCGACGGTCACCGCCGGCCCGGGCAACTCGCCGCGCAGTTTCGCCGACCTGACCGCGAAGCTGTCGCCGGCGGTGGTCAATGTCTCGACGACGCAGAAGGTCGAAGTCGGCAAATTCACCCACGGCGGCCCCGGCGGCGGCGGCGCGGCCCCGAACAGCCTCGAGGAATTGTTCAAGCGCTTCCAGGAGCAGCAGGGCAACGACGGCGAGCCGGTGACGCGCGAGGCGACCTCGCTCGGTTCGGGCTTCATCGTCGATCCGACGGGGTATATCGTCACCAACAATCACGTCATCTCGGGCGGGGAGCCGGGCTCGGCGGCGTCGAAGCTGCCGGTCGAGACGATCACCGTCACGCTGGCCGACCGCACCGAATACAAGGCGCGCGTCGTCGGGCGCGACACGCTGTCCGATCTCGCGCTGCTCAAGATCGACGGCAAGGACCTGCCGTATGTCAAGTTCGGCAACAGCCAGGGCGTCCGCGTCGGCGACTGGGCGATCGCGATCGGCAACCCGTTCGGGCTCGGCGGCACCGTCACCGCCGGGATCATCTCGGCGCTCCACCGCAACATCCAGTCGGGCCAGTACGACCGCTATCTCCAGACCGATGCGGCGATCAACCAGGGCAATTCGGGCGGGCCGCTGTTCGACATCGACGGCAACGTCATCGGTATCAACACCGCGATCTTCTCGACGAGCGGCGGCAACGTCGGCCTCGGCTTCGCGATCCCGGCTGAACAGGCGCGCCCGGTGATCGAACAGTTGAAGGCGGGCAACGGCGTCAAGCGCGGCTATCTCGGTGTCCAGATCACGCCGGTCGACGGCGGCATCGCCGCGGCGCTCGGCCTGCAGAAGGACCATGGCGAAATCGTCCAGTCGGTCGAGCCGAGCGGCCCTGCCGCGAAGGCCGGCGTCAAGCTGGGCGACGTCGTCGTCAAGGTTGCGGGTCAGGATGTGACGTACGACAACACGCTGAGCTATATCGTCGCCAACGTCGTCCCCGGCAGCCGCGTACCGGTCATGGTGATCCGCGGCGGCAAGTCCGT
>JBBSFF010000116.1:0-6779 GCA_038238995.1 Sphingomonadales bacterium | reverse complement strand
GGACCGACACCCCGACCTTCGCCGCGCTGATCGCCGCGCGCGCCAACCCGCGCGAGCCGTTTTTTCTCCACCCCGCCGGTGCCGTCGATGTATGCAATGTTCGAATTGCGACACGGCGAGTGTCAATCCGTTAAACTTTCGCGGTTATCGACAATGACAATCCGATGTCGCCTCCTCCACCCTCCGTCGCGCCGTCGACCGTCGCCGATCAACGGCTCGAACGCGTCCAGCGCCAGTTTCGCCAGACCGAGCGCATGGCCGGTGTCGGCACGTGGCGGTTGACGATTGCCGACAATCGCGTCGAGTGGTCGGATCAGGTCTTCGTCATCCACGGGCTCGAGGTCGGGCCGCATCTGACCCTCGACGCCGCGCTCGATTTCTATCCGCCGGTCGAGCGCGCGACGGTCGCCGACGCGATCGCGCGGACGATCGCGACCGGCGAGCCCTTCAAGATCGAAACCGACCTGATCAACTCGCTCGGCGACCAGCGGCGGGTGCGCGCGATGGGCGAGATCGAGCTCCACGACGGCGTCGCGGTCGCGGTGTTCGGCGTGTTTCAGGACATTTCCGACCAGCATGCGGTGCAGCAGCGACTGCGCCAGGCGGCCGCGACCGACGACCTGACCGGCCTCGCCAACCGCGGCGCGTTCAAGCAGTACCTTGGCGACCGCATCGCGCTCAGCCGGGCGAGCGGCGTCCCGCTCGCGCTGCTGCTGATCGACCTCGACGGCTTCAAGGCGGTCAACGACGCGTTCGGCCACCTCGCAGGGGACGACGTCCTGCGCGACGTCGCCGCCGTGCTCCGCGCGAGCAGCCATGCGAATTACTTTCCGGCGCGGATCGGCGGCGACGAGTTCGCGGTTGTCGTCGGCGACGACCCGGGCAGCCCGCCACTCGTCGCGAGCATCGGCCGCCTGCTCGACGGAATGCGCCGCCGCGTTCGGAAGAGCGACCGGACGGTCGAGGTATCGGCGAGCATCGGCGCGGCGTGGCTATGCGGCGACATCGATAGCCCGACCGACCTCATCGCCCGCGCCGACGCCGCGTTGTACGAGGTCAAGCGCGAATGCTCCGGCGCGGCGCGAATCTACGGCGGCGACGGCTTCATCACGGGCACCGCCCGGCGCGGGCTCGTCGCGGTCGTCTAAGCGGCGCAACATTGCTGCCCGGCGGTCGGTCGTCGCCGCCGCGCCTATCGCAGTGCACCATCGCGTGATACACGCCGGGCATGCTGACGATCAACGCCGTAACGGTGCGCCTTGGCGGGCGCGTCATCCTCGACCGCGCCTCCGCCGCGATCCCGCCGCGCGCGCGCGTCGGGCTGATCGGGCGCAACGGCGCGGGCAAGTCGACGATGATGAAGCTGATCGCGCGGGTCAACGAGCCCGACGACGGCAGCGTCGAGATGCCCCGCGGCGCCCGGATCGGCTATGTCGCGCAAGAGGCGCCCGCCGGGGCCGCGACGCCGTTCGAAACCGTGCTTGCTGCCGACACCGAACGCGCCGCCCTCCTCGCCGAGGAGGAGGCCCTCGACCACGACGACGGGGCCAACCACCATCATATCGGCGAAATCCACGAACGCCTCAACGCGATCGACGCGCACACCGCCCCGGCGCGCGCGAGCCGCATCCTCGTCGGCCTCGGCTTCGACGAGCCGGCACAGCACCGCCCGCTCGACAGCTATTCGGGCGGCTGGCGGATGCGCGTCGCGCTCGCCGCGTTGCTGTTCTCGCAGCCCGACCTGCTGCTGCTCGACGAGCCGTCGAACCACCTCGACCTCGAGGCGACGCTGTGGCTCGAAAGCTTCCTCAAGTCGTACCGCGCGACGATGGTCGTGATCAGCCACGAACGCGACCTGCTCAACAACGTCGTCGACTATATCCTCCACCTCGAAGGCGGGCAAACGACGCTCTACGCTGGCGGCTACGACGATTTCGAACGCCAGCGCAACGAACGCCTCGCCCAGCTCGCCAGCGCGCGCGAAGCGCAGGCCACCCAGCGCGCCAAGCTGACCGACTATATCGCGCGCAACTCGGCGCGCGCCTCGACCGCGAAGCAAGCCCAATCAAGAATGAAGGCGCTCGCCAAGATGCAGCCGATCGCCGAAGCGGCGAACGACCCGAGCCTCGTGTTCGACTTCCCTTCGCCCGCCGTGCTCAAGCCGCCGCTCGTCCAGCTCGACCATGCGGCCGTCGGGTACGACGGCGTGCCGATCCTCGAGCAGATCGAGCTTCGCCTCGACCCCGACGACCGGCTGGCGCTGCTCGGGCGCAACGGCAACGGCAAGACGACGCTTGCCCGCCTGCTCGCCGGGCAGCTTCCGGCGATGGATGGGCATATCGGCATGTCGACCAAGCTCAAGGTCGGCTATTTCACCCAGTATCAGGTCGAGGAGCTCGACAGCGACGACACGCCGCTCGCGCACATGGGCCGGCTGATGCCCGGCGCGAAACCGGCGGCGGTTCGCGGGCAGCTCGGGCGCTTCGGCTTCTCGGGGCTGATGGCCGAGCAGAAGGTCGGCAAGATGAGCGGCGGCGAGAAGGCGCGCCTCGCGCTCGCGCTGATCACCCGCGACGCGCCGCATCTGCTGATCCTCGACGAGCCGACCAACCACCTCGACGTCGATGCGCGCGAGGCGCTCGTCCAGGCGCTCGCCGACTATGGCGGTGCGGTCGTCGTCGTCAGCCACGACCGGCACATGCTCGAAGCGACCGCCGACCGGCTGGTGCTCGTCGAGGACGGCCACGCGACCGAGTTCGCAGGGTCGCTCGACGACTATACCGACCGCGTCCTCGGCCGCGGCGACGCCCGCCCCGAAAAGCGCGCCGCGGCCGCGCCCAAGTCGGAGAAGAAGGTCGCGCGGCAGGAATCGGCGGGCGACCGCGCCAAGACCGTCGTCATGCGCCGCACCGCCCGCGAAGCCGAAGCCGACATTACCCGCCTGACCGCCCGCCTCGCGCAACTCGACACCGCGCTGGCGGACCCGACGAAGGCGACCGGCGCCGACCGGCTCGCGGGGGTGCCGGGTTTGCTCAAGACGCGCGCGACGGTCGACAAGGCGCTCGCCGAGGCGGAGGCCAAGTGGATGGCGGCGAGCGAGGCGCTCGAGGCGGCGGCGTAGCGCGGCTGCGCACGACGAGCGGTCAGACGTCCTGTGCCAGTCGTCCGTACAGCTCCGGCCGCCGGTCGCGGAAGAAGCCGAAGGCGGCGCGGTGGGCGCGGACCTCCGCAAGGTCGAAGGTGGCGATGACCGACCCCGTCGCGTCGGTCGACAGCTCGTCGACGATGTCGCCGCGCTGGTCGGCGATGAAGCTGTTGCCGTAGAAGCGCTGGTCTTCCTCGACGCCCGTCCGGTTGGCGGCGACCACGGGCACGACGTTCGACACCGCGTGCCCGACCATCGCCCGGATCCACATCCGCCGCGTATCGAGGTTGGGTTCGGCGGGTTCGGAGCCGATCGCGGTCGGGTAGAACAGGATCTCCGCCCCCATCAGCATCATCGCCCGCGCGGATTCGGGGAACCACTGGTCCCAGCAGATGCCGACGCCGATCCGGCCGTGGTCGGTGTCCCAGACCTTGAAGCCGGTATTGCCGGGGCGGAAGTAGAACTTTTCCTCATACCCCGGGCCGTCAGGAATGTGGCTCTTGCGGTAGACCCCCATGACGTCACCGCGGCGGTCGATCATTGCCAGGCTGTTGTAATAATGCGGGCCGTCGGCCTCGAAGAACGAACACGGGATGTAGGTCCCGGTCTCCTTCGCGACGGCCTGCATCGCTACGATCGCCGGGTGCGCGGTCGCGGGGAAGGCGCGCGCGAAGAAGCGGTCGTGCTCGTGGCGACAGAAATAATAGCCCTGGAACAGTTCGGGCGGCAGGATCACCTGCGCGCCCCGCCCCGCCGCTGCGCGGACGAGGGCGACCGTCGCGGCGATGTCGGCGTCCATGTCGTCGGTGAAGGCGAGCTGGAGCGCGGCGGCGGTGATGGTCATAGTGCGATTCCGAAGCGCGAAAGAACCGCGACCATGCCGAGGTAGAGGATGACGGTGACGCCGCAGCCGATGAGGAGCGCGAGCGCGAAGCCCATGCCGCCGCGGAGCAGCGCGGGTACGATCAGGAACAGCGGCAGCGACGGCAGGACGTACCAGAACGTCGCGCCCGAATGCGCCGCCAGCCGCGCCGCATCGCCGGTGTCGCGCCACAGCCAGATCATGCCGAGGATCGACACCAGCGGCAGCGAAGCGATCAGCGCGCCGCCCGCCGGATAACGCCGCGCGACCTCCGACACGGTTGCGACGATCGCCCCCGAAATCAGCGCCTTTACGACCCAGTACCACGTCATGCTGGCTGCTGCTGGGTGATACAGTGGAAGCTGCCGCCGCCGGTCAGGATCGCGTTGGCGCGCAAGCCCAAAGTCCGCCGCCCGGGGAACAGCGAGCCGATCACGCCGACCGCCGCCTCGTCGTTCGGCGCGCCATAGATCGGGACGACGACGATGCCGTTGGCGACGTACCAGTTCATATAAGACGCGGGGACCGCCTCGCCGTCGACCGCGACCCGCCCCGGCGACGGCACGCGGACGATGTCGAGTCCGAAGTCGCGGGCGCGGGCGTGCGCGTCGGCGTAGACCTCGGCATTGGGGTCGTCGCTCCCCGCCGCGACCGGTAAGGCGAGGACTCCGGGCGCGACGAAGCGCGCGAGGTTGTCGACATGCCCGTCGGTATGGTCGTTCGCCAGGCCCTCGCCGAGCCACAGCACGCGGTCGAGGCCGAGGTCGCGGCGGAGGTGCGCCTCAACCTCAGGGGCGTTCATTCCCGGGTTGCGGTTGGGGTTGAGCAGGCACGCGGTCGTGACGCAAAGCCCGGTGCCGTCGACCTCGATCGCCCCGCCCTCGAGGATCCAGTCGTGGCGGGCGAGCGGTACCCCGGCTTCGCGGGCGACGAAGGCCGCGACCGCGTCGTCGCCGTCGAGCAGGTACTTGCCACCCCAGCCGTTAAAGCCGAACCCCGCCGCCGCCGGTCCGGCGGTCGAGGACATGAACAAGGGTCCGGTGTCGCGCAGCCAGATGTCGCCGAACGGCTGGCGGTGGAAGCGGACGCTCGCGCCGTGGAGCGCTTCGTGCGCCGATGCCGCAGCCTCTTCTGTGGCGACCAACAGCTCGACCCGCTCGTGCTCGGCGATCGCCCGGACCATCGCTGCGACCTCGACGCGCGCCGGCCCGAGGTCGGCCTCCCACAGCTCGGGCGCGCTCGGCCACGCGGTCCATGTCGCGGCGTGCGGCATCCATTCGGCGGGCTGGCGCGCGGTCACGGGCGGGTCGGTGCCATCGCAGTGGGCTTCACGCGCTCAGTCCTCATCGGCCGCGCCATCCATGCCATCGGCGTCGGCGGCGCACAACGCCACCCGCCCCTTGAAGCCCTGCGCGACGACGTACCATTCGGACGATCCGGCGCGGCTGGCGGGCGGTTTGGCGTGCTTGACCGCCGCGAAGTGCCGCTTGAGTTCGCCGACCAGCGCCGGATCGGCCCCGCCCGCGAGCACCTTGGCGACGAACGCGCCGCCGGGGCGCAGCATGTCGACCGCGAACGCGAGCGCGTGTTCGACGAGCGCCATCGTCCGGATGTGGTCGGTCATCTTGTGGCCGACGGTGTTCGCCGCCATGTCCGACAGCACGAGATCGGCGTCGCCCCCGAGCGCCGCGCGGAGCAAATCCTCGGTGTCGTCGGCAAGGATGTCCTGCTGGAAGATCGTGACCCCGGCGATCGGCTCGATCGGCAACAGGTCGATCGCGACGATCTTCGCCTTCGGCCGCGCCTTGAGGACGATCTGGCACCACCCGCCTGGCGCCGCGCCGAGGTCGACGACGCGGGTCACATGCTGGAGCAGTCCGAAGCGCTCGTCGAGCTCGGCGAGCTTAAACGCCGCGCGGCTGCGAAACCCCGCCGCCTTCGCCGCCTTGACGTACGGGTCGTTGAGCTGGCGTTCGAGCCATCGGTTCGACGAGTTTTTGCGTTTCTTCGCGGTCAGTACCCGGACCTTGCCGCCCTGGCTCCGCCCGGCCCCGCCGCCCGACTTGACCCCGGCGGTCATCGGGCGTCGCGGCGCATCAGGGTGCGCAGGATGCCCTCGCGGATACCGCGGTCGGCGACGCGGATGGTCTCGCTCGGCCACGCGTCGATGATCGCCTCGAGGATCGCGCACCCTGCGACGACGAGGTCGGCGCGGTCCGCCCCGATGCCGGGTACGCTGGCGCGTTCGACCGGCGACCGCGCCGCGAGCATCGCCGAGATGTCGCGCATCGAGGCCGCGGTGACGGTGCAGCCGTCGACCTTTCGCCGGTCGTAGCTCGTCTGCCCGATCGCGAGGCTCGCGAGCGTCGTGATCGTCCCCGAGGTGCCGAGCAGCTGGAGCTGTCCCGGTGCCGTCGCCCCGACCCGCGCACCGAAGTCGCCGAGATGCGCATCGACACGCGCCTTCTGGCGGCCGTACGCGGCGGCGCGGGTCTCGGGCGGGAGGTCGAGCGGCTCGGTTTCGGCGAGGCTGACGACGCCCCACGGCACGCTGGTCCACGCGAGGATCGCCGCGTTCGCCGGATCGACGAGGATCCGCTCGGTCGATCCGCCGCCGATGTCGAAGACCAGCGCCGGCGGACCGTCCGGATCGATCAACGCGGCGCAGCCGAGGACCGCGAGCCGCGCCTCCTCGGCGGGCGAAATGACGTCGAGCGCGATGCCAGTCACCTCGAACACCCGCGCGACGAATTCGGTCCCGTTGGCGGCGCG
>JBBSFF010000115.1:0-6784 GCA_038238995.1 Sphingomonadales bacterium | reverse complement strand
CGCGTCCGCGCCGCCGAGCGTTGGGGGCTGGCGGCGCTGCTCGCCTTCACGCTCGCGGTCCATACCTCGCACGTCCTAACGATGATCGTGCTGATCGCGGTCGCCGGGGTGGTCCTGCTCGGGCTGCCGGTCGACCGGCGGCGGGTGCTCGGCCGGCTTGCCGTCGTCGCCGCTACCGTCGTCGTCGCGCTGTTCGCCAACAGCCTTTACGGGATCGGCATCCGGCTGACGACGGGCGAGCCGTTGCGCAACCAGCCGTTCCTGACCGCGCGGCTGCTCGCCGACGGGCCGGGGCGGGCGTACCTCCGCCACGCCTGCGCGACGGCGAACACCTACACCTTATGCGCCTTCAAGGCGAAGCCGCTCGACAATTCGGAGGACGTGCTGTGGTCCGACCTGCCGAAGACCGGCGTCTTCATGCGCAGCGACTACCCGACGCGGATCAACCTCGAGCAGCAGGAGCCGCGCTTCGTCCTTGGCACGCTGGCGTATGCCCCCGGCGCGCAACTCGTCGCCTCACTGGAGAATTGGGGGCAGCAGCTCATCCTGGTCTTCGTCGAGGATCCGATCCGCAACCCGGTCTTTTACCTGACCGACCCGTACTGGAAGCAGACCAACCTGCCGCCGATTATCGCGCGCGTCGCCGACTGCGGCAAGCGCCACCGAGGCTGCCCGTCGCGGCTTACGTTCGCCCAGTCGCGGTCGTGGCACGGGGCGTGGCTGATCGCCGCGAGTGCCGCGCTCGCGCTCGGGGCCTGGCGTCTCCACCGTCGCCCCGGTCCGGCGATCGGAGACGATCGTCGCCTGCTTGCGGTCGCGGTACTCTTCGCCGCCGGAGTGATCCTCAACGCCGCGGTCTGCGGCATCCTGTCGGGACCGTTCCCGCGTTACCAGTCGCGGATCGTCTGGCTGATCCCCGCGGGTGCGGGGCTGCTGCTCGCCCGGCTCCGGCGCGGGATGCCGGTCGAGGGAAACGCTGCCGCAACGACGTAAGGCTGATGTCATCGGAGCATGCATATGAGCAGCGACATCGCCATCGCCATCAACCGCTTCGGGCTCGGCCAGCGGCGCGACGAGCCGGTTCCGTCCGACGCCAAACGCTGGCTGCTCGATCAGTTCGCGGCGTTCGAGCCGCGCCCCGCGGTCCTCGCGTCGGTCCCGACCAGCGTGGCGATGGCGATCCAATATCGCGAATCGCTGCTGATGATCCGTGACGCCCTCGGTGCAAAGGCTATTCCCGAACTGGCGAACATCCCGGCGATGGCCGGCCCTGCCGCCGCGCCGCCGTCGCCCAAGGCGATGCAGAAGGACGTCCAGAAGGAGCTGCGCGAAGGGTATCGGATGAGCTACATCGCGTTGGCCAGCGGACGCATCGCCGCCGCGGTCGCCTCGCCGACGCCGTTCGCCGAGCGGCTGACGCATTTCTGGGCAAACCATTTTGCCGTGTCGGCCGACAAGATGGCGACGGTCGGCCTTGCCGGCACGCTTGAGTTCGAGGCGATCAGGCCAAATCTGTTCGGTAGTTTCGCCGACCTCCTGCTGGCGGTCGAGCGGCATCCGGCGATGCTGCTCTACCTCGACCAGTCGCAATCGATCGGCCCCGGATCGGCGATCGGCGCGCGTGCGGCGATGCGCGCTGACGCCAAGCGCAAGGTCGGACTGAACGAGAACCTCGCCCGCGAGATCATGGAGTTGCACACGCTCGGGGTCGGGTCGGGTTACACGCAGGGCGACGTCCAGGAACTCGCGCGCGGGCTGACGGGATGGAGCGTGGGTGGTTTCGTCCGGCGCCCGACCGGGATCGAGGCTCCCGACGGCGCGTTCGTCTTCCAGCCCGACTGGCACGAGCCCGGGGTGCGGACGTTGCTCGGCGCGCGCTACGCGAACAACGGCGTCGGGCAGGGTGAGGCGATGCTACGGACCCTCGCGGTCCATCCGGCGACCGCGCACCATGTCGCAACCAAGCTTGCGCGCCACTTCGTCGCCGACGAGCCGCCGCCGGCGCTCGTCGCGCGACTTGCGGCGGTCCACTTGCGCACCGGCGGTAATCTGACCGCGCTGTACCGTGCCCTGATCGACGCGCCCGAAGCGTGGGCGACGCCGCTGACCAAGTTCAAGACGCCGTGGGACTGGACGATTTCCTCGCTGCGCGGCCTCGGCATGCGGACGGCCCCCGATGCGAGGTCGGTCGGCACCCTGGCGGCGCTCGGGCAGCCAATCTGGCGTCCCGGATCGCCGGCCGGGTGGGACGATATCGCCGCAAGCTGGGCTGCGCCCGACGCGCTCCTCCGCCGGGTCGAAGTTGCGCAGCGGATCGCGGGCGCGAGCGGCGGCGCACTCGATGCGCGCTCGCTCGGACCGCAGCTGATGCCGGGCGTCTGGAGCTCGACGACCGCGGCCGCGATTGCCAAGGCCGACAGCCCCGCGCAGGGGTTGGCGATGCTGCTCGTCACGCCCGAATTCCTGCGCCGTTAGGAGACCGATGATGGACCTCACCCGCCGCAGTCTGCTCGGCAAGGCCGCCCTTGCCGGGGCGTTCGCATTGACCCCGCGGTTGGCCTTCGCCGCCGCCGCCGCCGCCACCGACCAGCGCTTCGTCTTCATCATCCTGCGCGGGGCGATGGATGGGATGTCGCTCGTCATGCCGGTCGGCGACCCGGCATATTCGCGGCTGCGCGGCGCGCTCGCGCTGCCGCCGGGGGGGGCCGTGCCGATCCCGCTCGATTCGACCTTCGCGCTTCATCCGGCGATGGCGCGGACGGCGGCGATGTACGCGGCAAAGGAGGCGCTGTTCATCCACGCGGTTGCCTCGCCGTACCGCGAGCGGTCGCACTTCGACGCGCAGAACGTCCTCGAGACCGGAGGGACCGCGGCGTACGCGCTCAAAGACGGCTGGCTCAATCGGCTGGTCAGCGCGCTCCCGGTCGGGCGCGAGCCGCCGATCGCGATCGCGGCGACGGTGCCGATGGTGTTGCGCGGCACCGCGCCGGTGACGTCGTACGCGCCCTCGGCGCTGCCGGAGGCGAACGACGACCTGCTTCACCGGATCAACGGGCTCTACGAGCACGACCCGCTTCTCCATCCGCTGTGGTCGGAGGCGATGGACGCGCGAACGCTGGCGCAGAGCGGCGGGTCCGGCGGCGGCACGGGCAATGCGAGCCCGGTCGCGCTCGGCAAGCTCGCCGCGCAGTTCCTGTCGAAGCCAAGCGGCCCGCGGATCGCGGTGATCGAACTGCTCGGCTGGGATACGCACGCGCAGCAGTCGCTGCGGCTGACCGGGCAGCTGCGTCAGCTCGACGCCGTTATCGGGGCGCTCAAGGACGGGATGGGGGCGGACTGGAGCAAGACCGCCGTCCTCGCCGCGACCGAGTTCGGGCGGACGGCCGCGATCAACGGCACCGGTGGGACCGACCATGGCACCGGCGGCGCGGCGATCCTCGCCGGCGGCGCGGTCGCGGGCGGGCGGGTCGTCGCCGACTGGCCGGGCCTCGGCAACGGCGCGCTGTACGAGGGGCGCGATCTCAAGCCGACGACCGATCTGCGCAGCGTGATGCTCGGCGTCGGCGCGGCGAGCTTCGGGGTCGATCCCGCGCGGCTCGGACCGGCATTGTTCCCCGGCGCACGGGTCACGCCGCTCGCGGGGCTGTTGCGGACCTAGCGCGCCGAACTATGGTGGCGGGGTCGGTTTCTCGCCACGAAGGGTGCCTGTGCTCCGCTCTACGCTGTTTGCTTTGACCCTTCTCGCCGGACCGGCAGTCGTCGCACTGTCGTCGGCTCTCCCGGCGTTTCAGCGCTTCGGCGGCAACTCCGCCTTCGAGGAGGGCTGGGCGCTGTACGCCGAAAGCCTTGGCTACGAACTCGGCTTCTTCACCGAGGCGTATCAGGATTACGGCCACCTCAACGACGAGATGCTGCGGGCGATGCGGCTGATTGTCGACACCGGCATCCACAACGAGGGGTGGAGCCGGGACCGGGCGATCGCGTACATGCTCGACCACTCGGCGATGAGCCGGACCGACGCGATGGCCGAGGTCGAGCGCTACATCGCGATCCCGAGCCAGGCACTGGCGTACAAGGTCGGCCAGCTGACGATCCGCCTGTTGCGGACCAAGGCCGAAACCGAGCTGGGACCGAAGTTCGACATCCGCGCGTTCCATGCGCAGGTGTTGATGCCGGGGGCGCTGCCGATGGCGGTGCTCGAAGCCAAGATCGACGACTGGATCGCCGCGACCAAGCGGACCTAGGGGAGATGCATGATGAAGACGACGTTCGCGGCGCTGGCCGCCGCCCTGCTTGCGACCGGGGCATCGGCCGACCTGATGAAGCCCACCCCCCCGGTCGTCGTTCGCGGCACGATTACCTCCGTCGACCCGACCGGCGCGCTCAGCGTCAAGGGCAACGACGGCGCGGCGCTGACGGTTGTCCTCGCGCCGGGGGCCAAGGTTGCGGCGCTGACCAAGATCGGACTCGACGACATCAAGGCGAACAGCTTCATCGGCACCGCGGCCAAGCCGGGCAAGAATGGCGTGCTCGAGGCGACCGAGGTCCACGTCTTCGCCGAATCGATGCGCGGGCTCGGCGAGGGACACCGGGCGTGGGACCAGGGGCCGACCAGCACGATGACCAACGGCAATGTCGGCAAGGTCGGCACGATCCGCCACCACAGCGGGCGGACGCTGACGGTCGACTATAAGGGCGGCACGCAGGAGGTCGTCGTTCCCGCGACCACGCCGATCGTCGCCTTCGCCGACGGGACGGCGGCGCAGCTCGTGCCCGGCGCGCACATCTTCGCCTTCACCATGCGTACCCCCGACGGCAGGCTCGCGACCAACCAGGTCGCGGTCGGGATCGGCGGGGTCGTTCCGCCGATGTAGGGCTGCCAATGGAGGGCGGATCGGCGCGAAATGGCGCGGCGAAGATGAACAACTTAACGAACTTAACGCCAAGGCACCCTATTTCGCACGTTGCCCGTCGGACTACCCGGCGCGATTTGCGCGTGACCGAGGGCGCGACGGCCCGCTGCACCGCCCGCACCAACCCCGCACAAGTCGCCGCACAACACCGCACGAGCCTCTATCACGTCCCTGGCGGACAACGGCCACAGCGACCGACAATGAGAAAGAGCACGACACCGGGCCGCTCGGCCCGAATCAATGGGTCGACGATACCCGAAGCCGCCGCCTGTAGGACAGCGTGAAGTCGGGGCGTTGCCCACCCGGCGAAGGCATCGCTAAAAATCCTCCGGTCGGTTGACGTTGCGGAACGGGCCGAGGTCGACGCCGCGCGCCCCCGTCAGCGCGACCCAGCCGCGCAACGAACGGTCGACGCCGCGCGCGAGGTGGAGGTCGAGCACCCCCGCCAGCGCCGCCGGCCATAGCGCGAGGAGCGGCTGGCCGACGACGAACGCGGGTCCGGCCCCGAGCGCCTCGCGCAGGTCGAGCGGCAATTCGGGCAGGTCGCACCCGCTCGTCAGGACGTTGTCGTACCCGCCGGCGGCGGCGTGATGGAGCGCGGCGCAGAGCCCGCCGAGCGGTCCGAGGTCGACGGCCGGCCGATCGGGAATCGATGCCGCGCCGGGATGGTCGCGCCCGACAACGACGAGGTCGGACACTTGCGGGCGTAGTCGCAGGATAACGTGTCCGATCAACGGCTTGCCGCGAAATTCGGCCATCGCCTTGTCGCTGCCGAAGCGGCTCGACCGACCCCCGGCGAGGACCGCGCCGAGGACGCCGGTCACGCCGTCTCGTCGAACAGCTCGCGCCCGATCAGGTAGCGGCGGATCTCACTCGTCCCCGCGCCGATCTCGTAGAGCTTGGCGTCGCGGAGCAGACGCCCGGTCGGATAGTCGTTGATATAGCCGTTGCCGCCCAACGCCTGGATCGCCTCGAGCGCCATCCACGTCGCCTTTTCGGCGGCGTAGAGGATGCACCCGGCGGCGTCCTTGCGCGTCGTCTCGCCGCGATCGCACGCCTGCGCGACGGCATAGGTGTACGCCTGCGCGGTCGACAATGCGACGTACATGTCGGCGATCTTGCCCTGCATCAACTGGAACTCGCCGATCGGCTGGCCGAACTGCTTGCGCTCGTGGATGTACGGCACGACGGTGTCGAGGCACGCCTGCATGATGCCGAGCGGCCCGCCGGCGAGGACGACGCGCTCGTAGTCGAGCCCCGACATCAACACCTGGACGCCGCGCCCCTCCTCGCCGAGGACGTTGTCGAACGGCACCTCGCAATCCTCGAACACCAACTCGCACGTGTCCGATCCGCGCATCCCGAGCTTGTCGAGCTTCTGCGCGGTCGAGAAGCCCGCCATGCCGCGCTCGATCAGGAAGGCGGTGATGCCGCGCGCGCCGGCGTCGGCGTCGGTCTTGCCGTACACGACGAGCGTGTCGGCCCCGGGACCGTTGGTGATCCAGAACTTCGAGCCGTTGAGGACGTAGCGGTCGTTGTGCTTGTCGGCGCGCAGGCGCATCGACACGACGTCGGACCCCGACCCGCTTTCGGACATCGCGAGGCTGCCGAGATGTTCGCCGCTGATCAGCTTGGGCAGGTATTTCGCCTTTTGCTCCGCCGTGCCCCAGCGCGCGATCTGGTTGATGCACAGGTTCGAATGCGCGCCGTAGCTGAGGCCGACGCTCGCCGACGCGCGGCTAATCTCCTCGACCGCGACGACATGCGCGAGATAGCCGAGCCCGGCGCCGCCATCGGCTTCGGGGACGGTGATCCCGTGCAGCCCGAGGTCGCCGAGCTTCGGCCACAGGTCGCGCGGAAATTGGTTGTCG
>JBBSFF010000114.1:0-6785 GCA_038238995.1 Sphingomonadales bacterium | reverse complement strand
TCGCGGCCCGCCCGCAAGATGCCTTTTTCGCGTTTGAGAGCCCCCCCAAATCCCTTGCGCACAAACCCCCCGGCGCCGGGGTCGCGGCCCCCTGGACCGGTGCGCAGATACGCCTTGTCGGACTTGAGGCTGACGAAGCGCGGGACCGGCAGCCCCGACACGCCTTTGGTCGCATCGCTGTCGACGGGAGGCGCGGGGGGCGGCGCAGCAGCGGGGGTCGCGGCGGCGAGGGCGAGAAGGGCGAAGAGCATCGCCGATGGTTTAGAGGCCGCCGCCGACCAACACAATTCGTCATCCCCGCTTTCGCGGGGATGACGTCCCGGATCGGGGCGACGGTTGACCTTCGCCGACGCCGCATCTAGCCCTGATGCCATGCCGCGCACCCGCCCGAAGGTCATCGTCACCCGCCGCCTGCCGCAGGCGGTCGAGACGCGGATGGCCGAGCTGTTCGACGTCGAGCTCAATTTCGACGACGTGCCGATGGATGCCGCGCGCCTATCGGACGCGTGCGCGCGCACCGACGTGCTGGTGCCGACCGTGACCGATCACCTGACCGCCGATATCATCGCCGGGGCGGACGCGCGGCTCAGGCTGATCGCCAATTTCGGCACCGGGGTCGACCACCTCGATCTCGCGGCGGCGCGGGCGAAGAATATCGTCGTCACCAACACGCCGGGCGTGCTGACCGACGATACCGCCGACATGGTCATGGCGTTGATATTGAGCGTGCCGCGGCGGATCGGCGAGGGCGAGAAATTGCTCCGCGCGGGCGAATGGACCGGCTGGTCGCCGACCGGCCTGCTCGGCCACCGCGTCACCGGCAAGCGGCTCGGTATCGTCGGCATGGGCCGGATCGGGCAGGCGGTCGCGGTGCGTGCGCGCGCGTTCGGCTGCTCGATCCATTATCACAACCGCGAACGCCTGCCGGCGGCGGCCGAGGCGGCGGTCGAGGCGACGTACTGGCCGACGCTCGCAGCGATGCTCGCGCGCGTCGACATCGTCTCGCTCAACTGCCCGCTGACGCCCGAGACGCACCATTTGATCGACGACGCCGCGCTCCGGCTGATGCAGCGCCACGTCTATCTGATCAACGTCGCGCGCGGCGAGATCATCGACGAGGCGGCGCTCGCGGCGTGCCTCGCGCGGCGCGGGATCGCCGGGGCGGGGCTCGACGTGTTCGAACGCGAGCCCGCGATCACCCCGGCGTTGCTCGACATGCCGAACGTCGTCCTCGCGCCGCACCTCGGCTCGGCGACGTTCGAGGGGCGCCACGACATGGGCGAGAAGGTCATCGCCAACATCCGGGTCTGGTCCGACGGCCACCGCCCGCCCGATCAGGTCCTTGAAGGCTGGGTCCAGTAACCGACCGTTCACGGAACGGCCGCCAAGGTCTCCGCGTTGTATGCGCAACGATTATTGGGAGACCTGCCATGACCCGCCTGCCCCTCGCCCTCGCCGCGGTCGCGACGATCGGCACGATGACGACCGGTTGCACGACCGACCGCTACGGCAACGAACATCTCAACGGCGCGGGCAAGGGCGCCGTGATTGGTGCCGCCGGGGGTGCGGTGATCGGCGCGTTGACCGGCAACGCGCTCGCCGGGGCCGCGATCGGGGCTGCGGCCGGGGCGGTGGTCGGGGTCGTCGCCGACGACCGGAACCGCTACGAGGACCGCAACGGTCGCCGCTATTATTACGAGCGCGACAACCGTCGATATCACTACGAGAACGGTCGCGACCGGGTCTACGATCCGTACTGATCGGGCCGACTGCCGCCAAACGAAGGGGCCCGCGCCATCCCTGGCGCGGGCCCTTGTCGTTGGCGGCGACGCGCGGCCTAGAAGCGCGCGCGCACCGTCGCGCCGTACGTCCGCGGCTCGGCGAGGAACGCGGAGAACAGCTGGTTGCCGGTGCCGCCGAACGCCGTGACCTGCGCCACCGACGCCGCGCCCTGGAACGGCGTGTTGAACGCGACCTGGGTGTAGTTCTGGTTGAACACGTTCTGGCCCCAGAACTCGAGCGCCCAACGCTGGTCCTTGCCGCGGATGCCGACGCGGGCATTGACCGTGGTGAAGCTCGGCTGGCGCTTTTCGGGGAACAGGTCGGAGCCGGTGTTGTAGCCCGAGGTGAAGCGGCTATCGACGTAGAACAGCGCGCTCATCCCGTTGGTGTTCGGGATGTCGGGGGTGAAGCCGGCCGACACGGTGACGACGTTCTTCGGCGCGTTCGACACCTGGTTGCCCGGCAGCAGGAACAGCGCGGCGGCGAGCGGCGCGCCGCTGCTGCCCGACACGAGATTCCGCTGATACTTGGTGTCGGCGTAGGTATAGCCGATCGAGAAGGCGAGTTCCTTGATCGGGTAGATCCCGGTCTCGACCTCGACGCCCTGCGACACGACGCCTGGCTTCGTGCCGCTGGTGCAGGCTCCCGTCACTGACGAATTGTCGTGATCGGTGATGCCGAGATCGGTTTTGCACGAGCTGATGTTCTGGACGATGAAGACGGTGCCGTTGAAAGTGTTCAGCTGGAAGTTCTTGAACTCCTCGCGGAACGCGGCGACGTTGGCGGTGAACATGCGGCTCTTGAACTTGAGCCCCGCCTCGTACGAATCGACCTTTTCCGATTCGAAGCGAAGCTCGTCGCCGCTGGTGTTGGCGTTGGTCCGCGGCGCAAAGACGCCCGAAGCGCCGCCCAACGGCGAGCGATCGAGGTTGAACCCGCCCGCCTTGTAGCCCTTGGCGTACGATGCATACAGCAATGTCGAATCGACCGGCTTCCACGACACGACGGCGGTGCCGGTGAACTGGCCCTCCGAGAAGCGGCTGGCGAGCTTGAGCGCATTATTGTCGACGCTCGAATTGCCGGTGCAGGTCAGGGTGATGATCGTCGCGGCGACCGTCGCCAGCGCGGGGTTCGCCAAAAGCGGCCCGAGCGCCGCCTGCTGCGCCGGGCAGACGGTGTTGTTGTTGTTGAAGGCGGCGTCGAACAGCTTGCGCTCGTGCGTGTAGCGCCCGCCGAGCGTGATGCTCAGCCGATCGGTGATCTTGAGGATGTTATGGGTGAAGATCGCGTAATTCTCGCTGTCCTGATTGTAGATATCGCGGACCGAGCCGAGGTTGTTGAGCGTCGACAGGCGGTTGAAACCGGCGACGATCGTCGGGGCGGCGGCGCCGAACCCACCCGCGGCGGTCGCGAGGCCGGTCGGCGACAGGCAGCCCGGGGCGGTCGGGTCGCGCAACGCGGCGTTCCCGCCGAAGAAGGTCGCGACGAGGCGGCACGACGCGAACGCGCCATACTGCGTGCCGAACTTGGCGTTTTCAGCGACCTGCAGCTTTTCCTTCGAATAGAAGCCGCCGACGAGGACATCGAGCCGGTCGTCGAACAGCGATCCCTGCGCGCGGAGTTCCTGCGTGAAGGTGCGGAAACGCCGGTACGAATTGCCGTCGTCGGCGCGGTAGGTGATGTCGACATTGGTATAGTCGATGTCGCTCGCGCCCCCGGCCTTGTACGCCCGGTATGCAGTGATCGACGTCAGCTTGACCCCGCCGAGATCCCAGTCGAACTGACCCGACAGGCCGCCGTCGGTCGTGGTGTTGCGGAAGGTCCGGTTCGGCGTGACCGACACGTTGCGGCTGTACGGATCGACCGGCTGCGGCAGGACCGCGCCAAGGCTGCGCAGGACATCGACGATGCGGTTCGACGGGTTGGTGACGAACGCGTTGTCGGTGTTGAAGCCCGGCGTCGTCGTGTTCGGCGTCGGATCGACGGTTTCGGCGGTCGAGACGTAGACCGCGGCGCAGCATTTTTCGCTACGATGCGAATAGTCGCCGATCAGCCGCAGGCTGAAGTTGTCGGTCGGGGTGAACAGCAGCTGGCCGCGGACGAAATAGCGGTCGCGGTTGTTGTCGGTGCCTTCGGTGCCGGTGATGTCCTTGTAGAAGCCGTTGCGCTTGACATAGACGCCGTCGAGCCGCGCGGCGAGCTTGTCAGCGATGATCGGGCCAGTGACACCGCCCGACAGGCGATAATAATTATAGTTGCCGTAGGTGCCCTCGACATTGCCGCCGAGGTCGAACGACGGCTTGGCGGTGATGATGTTGATCAGACCGGCGCTCGCGTTGCGCCCGAACAGTGTCCCCTGCGGCCCGCGCAGGACTTCGATCCGCTCGATCTCGCCGAGCTCGTTGAGCCCCGAGCCGGTCCGGCTGCGATAGACGCCGTCGATGAACACCGCGACCGAGCTTTCGAGCCCGGGGTTGTCGCCGACGGTGCCGATGCCGCGGATCCGCGCCGACCCGTTGGCTTCGTTGCCGGTCGACGACACGAGCAGCGACGGGGCGAGCTGGTTAAGCGCACGGATATCGTTCGCCCCCGAATTCTTGAGCGCCTCAACACCGACCGCGCTGACCGCGATCGGCACGTTCGACAGCGCGGTCGATCGACGCGTCGCGGTGATGACGATGTCGCGGGTGTCGGCATTCGCGGCGGCATTGCCATCGGCGACGGCGGCGGTCGCGGCGCTCGCGCCCGGCGCGGTGTTGGCCGGCGGCGCGGTCGGGTTCTGGACGGCGGCGTCCTGGGCGAAAGCGGCGGCCGGAATGACGAACGCGCAGGTCGACAGCAACAGAATACGCTTCACGGGAACTCCCAAGGATGAGGTGTGCGGTCTTATTACCGCTCGGCGCGGCGCTTACGGGAGGTTGCCGCAAACGGCAAGTGGTGGTGTGCGCAATGGGACGATGCGGCGCACATGTTGCCGATCGGCCACATTCATTACGCCATCGTATCGGTAGCGGCGGCAAGAAATATGGCTATGGTCCGCGCGTCTCGAGTGAAGAAAGCGGTGGATGCGGACGACGATGGTGCTGGCGGTTGCGGCGTTGCTCGGGGGAACCGCGCTGGCGGCCGCGACGCCGGCAAAGCCTCAGGCCGCGGTTGCGCCGCTGGTCTATACGATGCGGACGCTGCCGAACGGCTTGCGCGTCTTCGCGATGCCCGATCCGACGACGGCGAGCGTCGCGGTCGAGGTGATCTACGACGTCGGCGCGAAGAACGACCCCGCCGGGCGCTCGGGCTTCGCGCACATGTTCGAGCATCTGATGTTCAAGTCGACGCGCGACATGGTGCCCGAACAGCTCGACCGGCTGACCGAGGACGTCGGCGGCAACAATAATGCGAGCACCCACGACGACTTCACCGAATATCACGAGACCGTACCGGCGAACCATCTCGAGCCGATCCTGTGGGCCGAAGCGCAGCGGATGGGATCGCTCGTCGTCGAGCCGACGGTGTTCGCGAGCGAGCGCAACGTCGTCGAGGAGGAGCTTCGCCAGGGCGAGGCGCGGCCGTACGGCAAGCTGTTCCAGACGTACCTGCCGGCGATCAGCTATTCGGTCCACCCATACGCGCGGTCGCCGATCGGCAGCATCGCCGACCTCGACGCCGCGACGATCGACGATATCCGCGCGTTCCACGCGGTCTATTACCGCCCCGACAACGCGGTGCTGGTCGTCGCGGGCAACTTCAAGCCCGCCGACCTCGACCGCTGGGTCGACAAATATCTCGCCGCGCTGCCGACGCCCGACCGGGCGATCCCGCGGGTGACGACGGTCGAGCCGCCGCGCACCGTCGCGTCGAGCCGCACCGTCTACGTGCCGAACACGCCGCTGCCCGCGGTCGCGATCAGCTGGGCGATCCCGCCGTCGAAGTCGCCCGACGACGCCGCGCTCGGGGTGCTCGATGCGATCCTGTCGGCGGGCGAAAGCTCGCGGCTGTACGAGTCGCTGGTGTACCGCGACCAGCTGGCGTCGTCGGCGGGGGCGAACCTCGACGACCGGCAGGATACCGGGGTGTTCGTGGTGTATGCGATCATGGCGGGCGGCAAGCAGGTGGCCGACGGCGAAGCGGCGCTGCGCCGCGAAGTCGGACGGTTGCGCGACGCGCCGCCGACCGCCGCCGAGCTCGAGGTCGCCAAGAACCAGCTGCTGACCGCGGTGATCAAGGGGCGCGAGACCCCGCTCGGGCGCGTCGGCGCGCTCGCCCAGGCGGTGATCGTCGACGGCGATCCGGCATCGGCCAACCAATCGGTCGCCGACCTCGTCGCCGTCACCGCCGCCGACGTCCAGCGCGTCGCGCGCAAATATCTCGTCGACACGGCGAGCGCTTCGATCCGCTATCTCCCCGCCGAAAGCGCCAACGGCGCGGCGAGCGACGTCGTCGCGGTCGCGTCGACCGTCCATCCGGCAGCGCTCGGCGTGCCGCCCGGCGTTGTCGTCGTCGTCCCCGCCACCGCCGCCGAGCGGATCGCGCCGCCGCGGCCCGCGGCGCCGGTCGCCGTGCCGGTCCCGGTCGTCGCCGAACGCACGCTGGCGAACGGCCTGCGGATCGCGGTCGCGACGCGGCGCAACGTGCCGCTGATCAGCGCCGTCCTCATCAGCGGCGGCGGCGCGCAAAGCGACCCCGCAGGGCGCGGCGGGACCGCCGAACTCGCCGCGACGCTGCTGACCAAGGGCACCGACACCCGCTCGGCGACGCAGATCGCGCAGCAGATCGAGGGGCTTGGCGGCGGCATCGGCGCGGGCGCGGGGTGGGACGGCACCTTGCTGTCGATGACCGTCAAGACCGACCGGATCGGCGCGGCGATGGCGATCTTCGCCGATGTCGCGCGCCATCCGAAGTTCGCTCCGCAAGAGATCGAGCGCGCGCGGACGCAGGCGATCGACGCCGCCGGCATCGCGATGACGAGCCCGCCGAGCATCGCGCGGATGGTCGCGACCAAGGCGGTG
>JBBSFF010000113.1:0-6816 GCA_038238995.1 Sphingomonadales bacterium | reverse complement strand
ATCGTCGAGGAGGCGCGTGGGCCCCGGCTGCAGATCAACGCGCAGAACTGCGTCCACTGCAAGACGTGCGATATCAAGGACCCGACGCAGAATATCGTTTGGGTGGTGCCCGAAGGTGGGGGCGGGCCGAACTATCCGAATATGTGAGCGCCGCACGGCCAAGCGTAGCGAAGCAAACGCCCTTCGCGTTTGTGAGCTACGCGCGGACTCGCGCGGTGCCCGGACGGCGGGGCGGCGGCAGCAAGCCGACGAACCCGTCCGACGACCGGCGCGGCTTTGCCGCGACGTGCTGGCTCCGCTAACCTGCTCCCATGAAAGTCAGTTGCCCCTGCACAGCCGTGACCCTCGACCTCGGCGGCGACCCGATCGTCCAGGTCTATTGCCACTGCGACGACTGCCAGCGGGCTCACAGCGCGGCGTATGTCCCGCGCGCGGTCTACCTGTGCGCGGCGGTGACGATCGCGAGCGGGGCGACGCTGTCATGGTGCAACAAGACGCGGACGATGGTGATCTGCGCGGCATGCGGATCGCATCTGTACGGCGAGCAGGACGGCGTTCCATTCCGCGGCGTCAATGCGGGCTTGTTTCCCGTCGGGTCGTTCAAGCCGGAAGCGCATTATCATTGCCGATATGCCGTCGCGCCAGTGCAGGACAGTCTGCCGCATTACCGCGATTACCCGGCGCAATTCGGTGGGAGCGGTGACCTCGTCGATTGGTAGTCGCATCCCCCAAAAACCTCACCCTCCCACGCCGTGAAGAACGCCGTGGGCCCCTCCCTCTCCCTCAAGGGGAGAAGGGAATTGGCGCGGGGAAGTATCCCTGTCCTACACCCCCCGATCCGCGTTACCGTGTGACAGTTCGAGTCGCGGAGCCGCCCCATCATGCCCATCCTCCCGTCCACCGCCCCCCGCAGCCGCCCGTGCGACGCCGCAACCCCCCGCGCGGGGGGTGCGTTTCGCTTCGACATGGCGTCAACTTCATCAACTTCCGCGATTTTTGCACTTATCTGGTTAGCGGTCTCGACCCCCGCAGACGCCACCCCGCGTCCCGCGATCTCGCCGCTCCACGGCTATGTCCTTGGGCGGTTCGCCGATGCCGACAACCGGCTCGACGATGCCGCGCATTATTACGACGACGCGCTCAAGGCCGATCCCGGCGACGTCACGCTTCAACGCCGGACGTTCGACACCGCGGTCGCGGCGGGCGATGAGAAGCTTGCGGTCGACCTCGCGAAGCAACTCGAAACCGCGAAGGCGGGGGATTCGACGACCGCGCTGATCCGCCTCGCCGATGCGCTCAAGCGTCGCGACTGGAACGCCGCCGATGCCGCGCGTCCGGGGCTCGCCGATGCAGGTTACGCCGCCGTCGTCGGACCGATCGTCGAGGGCTGGACCTTGTTCGGGCGCGGCCAGACCGACGCCGCGCTCGCCGTCCTCGATCCCGCCAAGTTCCAGGGCTTTGCGCGCAGCTACGTCACCGAGCATCGCGCGCTGCTGCTGTCGGCGGCGAAGCGCTGGGACGCGGCGGCGCCGCTGTTCGAGGCGCTGACCACCGGCGAAGCGCGGCAGGTCGTCCGTCTTCGCGTCGCCGGGGCGGCGGCGCTGCAGGCGGCGCACAGGCTCCCCGAGGCGAAGGCGTTGCTCGCCAAGGGCAACTCCGATCCCGCGCTCGACGCGGCAATCAGGCGGCTCGACGCGGGCAAGCCGCTCGATGCCGGTCCGCTGGAGCCGCGGCAGGGGGTGGCGCTGCTCGTTGCGCGGCTGGCAGGTGACCTTGCGCGCGAAAAGCCGGTTCCGCTCGCGCTCGTCTTTGCCCGCGTCGCGACCTTCCTCAGCCCCGAGACCGCCGACACGTGGCTGATCGCCGGCGATGTCCTTGCGCGCAGTGAACGCCCCGCAGCCGCGGTCGCGGCGTTCGCACATATCGGGCCGAAGGACCCGCAGGCGACCCTCGCGGCGGCGCACCGCGCATCGGCGCTGTCCGACCTCGGGCGCGATGACGAGGCGCGCAGGTTGTTCGAGACGGCGGCGAATTCCCCGCAGGCGACGAGCGACGACTGGGAGCGACTCGGCGATTTCGAGCGCAAGCTGGTCCGGCAGGCGGCAGCGGCGGCGGCGTACGACCATGCGATCCGCCTCGCGACCCCGGCTGACCCGGCGGGGTGGACCCTCTATTTCCTGCGCGGCGCGGCATACGAGCAGAGCGGCGACTGGGCCCGCGCCGAGCCCGACCTGCGCGCCGCGCTCGCGCTCGCGCCCGACGAGCCGACCATCCTCAACTATCTCGGCTATGCCATGCTCGATCGTGGGTTGAACCTGACCGAGGCGCAGACGCTGATCGCGAACGCCGCGAAGCTGCGCCCGAACGACGGCTTCATCGCCGATTCGCTCGGCTGGGCGCTGTACCGCGTCGGGCAGTTGCCGATCGCGGTGACCACACTCGAGGGCGCGGCGCGGCTCGAACCCGGCGACGCGACAATCAACGAGCATCTCGGCGACGCGTACTGGCGCGCCGGGCGGCGCTTCGAGGCGCGCTTCCGCTGGCGCGCGGCCAGCGATCTCGCGCCGACCCCCGACCAGGCGGCGCTGCTCGCGAAGAAGCTCGATTTCGGGCTCGATGTCGCAACGGCCGAACTGCCGGTGGGTGCGCGCAAGCCTTGATCGAGGCAGCGGCGGCGAAGGTCAACCTCGCGCTTCACCTGCGGCGGCGGCGCGACGACGGCTATCACGATCTCGAAACCTTGTTCGTTTTCACCGACTTCGGCGATACGCTTCGGGCGCGGTCGGAAGTCGGGTTAAGCCTCGATCTGACCGGGCCGCTCGCCGCGGCGGTCGGCGACAGCGACAATCTCGTGCTGCGCGCCGCACGCGCGCTGGCCACGGCGGCGGGGGTTGGCGCGAACGCCGCGCTGACGCTCGACAAGCATATCCCGGTCGCGGCGGGGCTCGGCGGCGGGTCGGCCGATGCGGCGGCGGCGCTGCGGCTGCTCAACCGCTTCTGGCGGCTCGACTGGCCGGTCGCGCAACTGCTGCCGATTGCCGCCGCGCTCGGGGCCGATGTCCCCGCGTGCCTCGTCGGCGGGACCGTCGTCGGCACGGGCCGGGGCGAGGTTCTGACCCCGGTCGACGTCGGAGTCGCGAGGACTCCGATCCTGCTCGTCAACCCTCGCGTCGCGGTGCCGACGGGGCCGGTGTTCGACGGCTGGGACCGAGTCGACCGCGGGCCGCTCGACCCGGCGGCGTGGCGGACCGCGCGCAACGACCTCGCGCCGTCGGCGATCCGACTTGCGCCGGTCATCGCTGACGCCCTTGCCGCACTCGCGAAGACCGGGGCTGCGCTGGTGCGGATGTCAGGCTCCGGGGCGACGTGCTTCGCGCTGTATGCCGATGCCGCGAGCCGCGACTCCGCGATGATTGCGATGGGCGATGCGCATCCCGCCTGGTGGATTTGCCCGACCTTCATCGCCTGAAGCAGCGCTAGGCTAAATTCTGTTACGCTGCAGCATGAGCCGTGCTCAAATATATTTTGATCGCTGCTCAGATTGCTCTTGACGGCGTTCTGAGTGCGACTTAGATCAGCGGCAGTTGGTTCTGAGTGAAACTCAAGTTGTCGCCCCGCCACCCTGAATAGGAGACCCGCCATGTTCACCCGCTTCCTCATCGCTGCCCCGGTCGCTTTCGCCGTCAGCGCCGCGTTTATTAGCGCCGCCGCGCTTGCCGCGCCGTTGGCGACGACGTGCACCACGACCCCGATCCAGCTGCGCGCCGCCGCCGGGGCCGCGACGACCGACAAGGCGAAGTCGGCGCTGATCCTGATCTCGACCGGCGAGCGTCTGTGTGCCGTCGACGCGACGTTCGAAGCGGGCAAGAAGTTCGCCGCCGCCGCGCACACACTCGGCATCGACATGGCCGCGCTGTCGGCATCGACGACCGCGTCGACCCAGTAAATCTTTCCGTTTCGACCCAGAACTGGCCGTGTTCCTTCGGGAGCGCGGCCTTTTTCTTGGGGCTTGCCCGACCGGCGCCGATGGGGGACACGGCGGTGATGACCGAACACCTCCATCTCGCCACGAACGGCGGCGTCGCCCGCCTCGTGGTCGACCGCCCCGCCAAGCGTAATGCCTTCGATCAGGCAATGTGGGAGCGGTTTCCGCAACTGGTCGACGCGGCGATGGCCGACCCGGCGGTCCGTGTCCTGATCGTCGGGAGCGGCGACGGCGCGTTCTGCGCCGGGGCCGACATCGGCGAGTTCGCGACCCGCGCCGCCGATCCTGAGTGGCGCGCGCGCAACAACACCGCGATCCGGCGGACTCAGGTCACCCTCGCCCGCGCCGCCAAGCCGACGCTTGCGGCGATCGACGGCGACTGCAGCGGCGGGGGACTCGGCATCGCGCTCGCGTGCGACGTCCGGCTGGCGTCGCCGCGTGCGCGCTTCGGCCTGACCCCGGCGAAGCTCGGGCTGGTCTATCCGCTCCACGACACCAAGCTGCTCGTCGATCTCGTCGGCCCGAGCCGGGCGAAGCGGATGCTGTTCACCGCGCGGAGCTTCGACGCCGCCGAGGCGCTGCGGATCGGGCTGATCGACGATGTCGCCGATGATCTTGCCGCCGCCGTCGACGATTTCACCGCGCGCGTCGTCGCGCTGTCGCGCGCCACACAGGTCGCCGCCAAGGCGATCATCCGGCGGATCCTCGACGGCGCGAGCGACGATGACGCCGCGTCGGCGGGGCAGTTCGACGCGGCGTTCACCTCGCCCGACTTTGCGGAAGGGGTCGCGGCGTTCCTCGCCAAGCGCCCGCCACGCTTTACTTGACGCCGCGACTCCGGCCATGACCGCGCCATGACCTTCGATAAGTCCCGGCTGCCGAGCAGGCACGTCACCGTCGGCCCCGAGCGCGCGCCTCACCGGTCGTATTATTATGCGATGGGGCTGACGGCGGAAGACATCGCCAAGCCGTTCGTCGGCGTCGTCTCGGCGGGTAACGATTCGGCGCCGTGCAACACGACGCTCGATGCGCAGGCCGATGCCGCGCGCGCCGGGGTGATCGCCGCCGGGGGCACGCCGCGGCGATTCAACACGATCACCGTCACCGACGGCATCGCGATGGGCCATCAAGGGATGAAGTCGAGCCTTGTCAGCCGCGAAGTCATCGCCGATTCGGTCGAGCTGTCGATGCGCGGGCACAGCTACGACGCGCTGCTCGCTTTCGCCGGGTGCGATAAGTCGCTGCCGGGAATGATGATGGCGATGCTGCGGCTCAACGTGCCGAGCGTGTTCGTCTATGGCGGCTCGATCCTGCCGGGGCGGTTCGAGGGCAACGACGTTACCGTCGTCGATGTGTTCGAGGCGGTCGGGCAGTTCGCCGCAGGGGCGTGTCCGCTCGCCCGGTTGACCGCGCTCGAAAAGGTCGCGTGCCCGGGACACGGCGCGTGCGGCGGGCAGTTTACCGCGAACACGATGGCGTGCGTCGCCGAGGCGATCGGACTGTCGCTGCCGAATTCGAACATGATGCCCGCGCCGTACGACGGCCGCGCGGGCCTCGCGGTCGCGGCCGGGGAGGCGGTAATGCACTGCCTGTCACTTAACCTCCGACCGCGCGACATCTGCACCCGCGAAGCCTTTGAAAACGCGGCTACCGTCGTCGCCGCGACTGGTGGTTCGACTAACGCTGCGCTGCACCTGCCGGCGATGGCGAGCGAGGCGGGGATCAATCTCGACCTGCTCGACGTCGCCGAAATCTTCAAGCGGACGCCGTACATCACCGACCTCAAGCCCGGCGGGCAGTATGTCGCGCGCGACCTGTACGACGCGGGCGGCATTTACATGGTGATGAAGACGCTGCTCGACGGCGGCTTCCTTCACGGCGACTGTATGACGGTGACGGGCCGGACGCTCGCCGAGAACCTGGCGGACGTGACGTGGAACCCCGACCAGGACGTCATCCGCCCGGTAGCGAACCCGCTCACCGCGACCGGCGGCGTCGTCGGCTTGCGCGGGTCGCTCGCCCCCGACGGCGCGATCGTCAAGGTCGCGGGCCTCCACCGGCTCGCCTTCACCGGCCCGGCGCGGGTGTTCGATTGCGAGGAGGACTGCTTCGCCGCCGTCCAGGGGCGCAACTACGAGCCCGGCGACGTTCTCGTTATCCGCTACGAGGGGCCCAAGGGCGGGCCCGGCATGCGCGAGATGCTGTCGACCACCGCCGCGCTATACGGCCAGCAGATGGGCGGCGAGGTCGCGCTGATCACCGATGGCCGCTTCTCCGGCGCGACTCGCGGCTTCTGCATCGGCCATGTCGGCCCCGAAGCCGCCGATGGCGGGCCCATTGCGCTCGTCGAGGACGGCGACACCATCGCCATCGACGCCGAGGCGGGAACGATCGACCTCCTCGTCGACGCCGCGATCCTCGACGCCCGCCGCGTCGCGTGGCAGCCGCGCGTGAATGCCTACCAGTCCGGCGCGTTGTGGCGCTACGCCCGGACCGTCGGCCCGGCGTCGGGCGGCGCGATCACCCACCCGGGCGCGAAGGCCGAACGCCACGTCTACGCCGATATCTGAAGGGGGTCGCGCGGGGGCGCGGGGGCCAAACGCGCGGCGGAACCGGCAAAATTTATGCGAAGGTCAAGATAGGGCCAGTCAAGACACAGAGCGCTTGTACTGGAACCGTTGAAGTCGCGAGGGTGAGCGGCGGGTGTGGGGTGATGGGGTGGACGCCCCCCGACGGCATCGATGTGCCAAAGTGGAGGTGTTGACCATCACTTGAGGGAGGCGTCCGTGTCGGAAGTTAGCATCATCGGGCTAGATATCGCGAAGTATGTT
>JBBSFF010000112.1:0-6849 GCA_038238995.1 Sphingomonadales bacterium | reverse complement strand
GAACGGCTACCGCACGCTCGTCACGACGCTGACCAAGCGCATGGCCGAGGACCTGACCGAGTTCATGCACGAGGCGGGCCTGCGCGTCCGCTACATGCACTCCGACGTCGAGACATTGGAGCGCATCGAGCTGATCCGCGACCTGCGGCTCGGCGTCTACGACGTGCTGGTCGGCATCAACCTGCTGCGCGAAGGCCTTGATATTCCTGAGTGCGGGCTCGTCGCGATCCTCGATGCCGACAAGGAGGGGTTCCTGCGGTCGGAGACGTCGCTGATCCAGACGATCGGGCGCGCCGCGCGCAACGTCGAAGGCCGCGTCATCCTCTACGCCGACCGGATCACCGGCAGCATGGAGCGCGCGATGGCCGAAACCGACCGCCGCCGGTCGCGGCAGGAGGGTTACAACCTCGAACACGGCATTACGCCGACGACGATAAAGCGCAACATTTCGGACGTCCTCGCCGACGTCTCGATGCGCGACGGCATCACCGTCGACACCGGCGACGACGAGACCCCGAACCTCGTCGGCCACAACCTCAAGGCGTATATCGCCGACCTCGAAAAGCAGATGCAGACCGCCGCCGCCAACCTCGACTTCGAAATCGCCGCCGCCGTCCGCGACCAGATCCGGCGGCTGGAGGCGGACGACCTCGGCCTGCCGAGCACGGGGCCGAAGGTCGCCCCGGTGCAGGGGCGAGCGGTCGGGGGGGCGCCGGGGACACGGACAACGCGGTTCGCGAAGGCGAAGGCGGCACGCGGGGCGCGAAGGGCCGGCGGGCGGTAGCGAACAATGCGACGCATAAGCGCACGCAAATGACGTAGCTCGATCATCGCCACGATTGGGACGGTGGGTGATGACGGTAAACTATCGCGACAGAGAGACGGCGCTGATCGCCGACGGACGACGCAGCCGAAAGCTGCCGCTCGACATGCAACCAAAGGCGGTAATCCTGTTGCGCCTTATCGACGGTGCCGTTGGCCTCGACGAAATACGCGCCGTTCCGGGCAACCGTTTTCACGCCTTGAAGGACGACCGCAAAGGGCAGTATTCTATCAGCATCAACATGCAGTGGCGGATTTGCTTCGGCTGGTCCGACACAGGAGCGACCGATGTCGAAATCACCGACTACCACTGACGACGAATGGCTGCACAATCCACACGCGGGTGAAATCCTGGCGAGCGAATTCATGGAGCCACTGGCCTTGTCGGCGGAAGCACTCGCCGCATCACTGGAGGTGCCATCGGCAGCGGTAAGCAACCTGATCGTGGGGAAGAGCGTTATCGACGGCGAACTCGATCTACGGCTGGGCCGCTATTTCGGCATGTCCGAGGGGTTCTTCCTTCGCCTGCAGAACGCGTACGACCTCACCGAAGCGCGACGCGCGCATGGCGTCGCGATCGCCGCGCCGCCTAACTTCAACGGGCAGGCGTCATCCCCGCGCACGCGGGGACCGATCTCCAGCGGCGGGTGAAGGGTCGCCGCTTTCGCAGGCATGACAGGGTGGGTAAGGTGACCCCGCACAAGGGGGCACCAACCGCCGCCTCGACCTGCCGATGGCGCGCGACGCGGTGAAGGCGGCGACGGCGGCGGGCGATGCGGGGTCGCAGGGGGCGTTGTTGTAAAGTGGCCGGCTGGATGCAATCCTGCTCCGGCGTCGGCACCGCATACGCGCCGGGCTCGGCACCGCAAATAGCCGGAATGGCACTTTCCGGGTGTTAACGTAGGGTTCGCCCTAAACCGTTGATTAATAGAGACAATAGGATTTTACGCGACGATTTCGGACCATCGTCGGTGTTAAGTTAACCACGCAAACGTCGTACCGCGCGGGAACGGTCAGCTCCGCGTTGCCCTCCGGGTCGCGGGGCTGACGGGGAGAGTTCGAGTAGGCGATCGTGCCCTAGGTCACGTCCTCGGCGTCGCCCGGGGCGACGGGCGCGTCATCCTCGCCGATCTTCGCGACCGAGACGACGCTCTCCCCCTCCGCCACGTCGAACAGCTTCACCCCCTGCGCCGTCCGCCCCATAATGCGGACCTGCCCGGCGAAGGTGCGGATCAGCTTGCCCTGGTCGGTGACGAGCATGATCTCGTCGGCGTCGGTCGCGGGGAAGCTGGCGACGACGGTGCCGTTGCGTTCGCTGTCGGCGATCGTCGCGATGCCCTGCCCGCCGCGTCCCGACCGGCGGTATTCGAACGCCGATGTCCGCTTGCCGAAGCCGTTCGAGGTGACGGTGAGGATGAACTCCTCGGCCGCCGCGAACTCGCGCATCCGGGTTTCGGACAGGACGCGCTCGCCGGGTTCGGGCTTCCACGCGGCCGCCTTGAGATAGTCCTCGCGCTCCTGCGGCGTCGCGTCGAACGGCTTGAGGACCGACATCGACATCACCGCGTCGTCGCCGTTCAGGCTGACCCCGCGAACGCCGGTCGACGTCCGCGAGACGAATTCGCGCACGTCCTCGACGGCGAAGCGGATCGCCTTGCGGTTCTTCGTCACGAGCAGCACGTCGTCGGCGGCGTCGCACAGCGCGACCCCGATCAGCCGGTCGTCGTCGCCGTCGTCGAAGCGGATCGCGAGCTTGCCGTTGGCGTTGATGCTGGTGAAGGCGTCCATCGAATTGCGCCGCACCAATCCCTTCGCCGTGGCGAACATGACGTTGAGGCGCGCCCACGCCGCCTCGTCCTCGGGCAGCGGCAGGACGGTGGTGATCGTCTCGTCCTTGTCGAGCGGCAGCATCTGGACCATCGGCCGCCCCTTCGCGTTCGGCCCGCCGAGCGGCAGCTTCCACACCTTCAGCCGGTACACCTTGCCGGCCGACGAGAAGAACAGCACCGGCGTGTGCGTCGAGGTGACGAACAGGTTGGTGACGACGTCCTCGTCCTTGGTCGCCATCCCCGACCGGCCCTTGCCGCCGCGCTTCTGCGCGCGATAGTCGCTCAAGGGCACGCGCTTGATATAGCCGGTCATCGTCACCGTCACGACCATGTCTTCGCGGGTGATCAGGTCCTCGTCGTCGATGTCGTCGCCCGCCGTCACGATCTCGGTGCGGCGCTTGTCGATGAACGGGTCGGAGCCGTCGAGCTCGCCGCGCAGCACGGCGTACAGCTTTGCCCGGTCGCGCAGTATTTCGAGCAGGTCGGTGATACTCGCCGCCAACTCGCGGAGTTCGTTGCCGATTTCCTCGCGCCCGAGCGCGGTCAACTTGGCCAGCCGCAGGTCGAGGATCGCGCGGACCTGAAGGTCGGACAGGCGGTAAGTGTCGCCCGCGACCTCGCCGTCGACCGCTTCGACGAGCGCGAGATACGGGCGGATTTCGGCGGCATCCCAGTCGCGCGCCATCAGCGCGCCGCGCGCCTCGAGCGGTGTCGGGGACGAGCGGATGATGCGGACGACTTCGTCGAGGTTGGTCACCGCGACGACGAGCCCGATCAACAGATGCGCCCGGTCGCGCGCCTTGTTGAGCTCGAACTTCGACCGCCGGGTGATGACCTCCTCGCGGAACTTGACGAACGCCTCGATGACGTCCTTCAAATTGAGGAGTTCGGGGCGGCCGCCGCGGATCGCGAGCATGTTGATCGCGAAGGTCGATTGCGCCGGGGTGTGGCGGTAGAGCTGGTTGAGCACGACCTCGGGCACCGCGTCGCGCTTCAAATCCATGACGACCCGCACGCCCTCGCGGCTGCTTTCGTCGCGCAGGTCGCTGACGCCCTCGATGCGCTTGTCCTTGACCGCCTCGGCGATCTTTTCGACGAGGCCGTTCTTGCCGAGCTGGTACGGGATTTCGACGAGGACGATCGACCGGCGCTCGCCCCGGCCCTCCTCGACGATCGCGCGCGCACGCATGATCACGCTGCCGCGCCCGGTGTGATACGCCTGCCGGATTCCGCTGGTGCCGAGCAGCAGCCCGGCGGTCGGGAAGTCGGGCCCGGGGATGAACGCCATCAGCTCGTCGATCGTGATCGCCGGATTGTCGATGTACGCGCGCGTCGCGTCGATCACCTCGCCCAGGTTGTGCGGCGGGATGTTGGTCGCCATGCCGACCGCGATGCCGCCCGCGCCGTTGACGAGCAGGTTGGGGAAGCGCGCCGGCAGCACGGCGGGCTCGTGCTCCGACCCGTCGTAATTGGCGATGAAATCGACCGTGTCCTTGTCGATGTCGGCGAGCAACTCGTCGGCGACCTTCGCCAGCCGCGCCTCGGTATAGCGCATCGCGGCGGGGGCATCGGGGTCCATCGAGCCGAAGTTGCCCTGTCCGTCGATCAGCGGCAGCCGCATCGACCAGTCCTGCGTCATCCGCGCGAGCGCGTCGTAGATGCTGCTGTCGCCGTGCGGGTGGTACTTGCCCATGACGTCGCCGACGATGCGGGCGGACTTGCGGTACGGCTTGCCCGCGACGAAGCCGCTTTCGTGCGCCCCCCACAGGATGCGGCGGTGGACGGGCTTGAGCCCGTCGCGGACGTCGGGGAGCGCGCGCGCGACGATCACCGACATCGCGTAATCGAGGAAGCTGGTGCGCATCTCGGTGACGATCGAGACCGGCTTGATATCGGGTTCGCCGGGGGGGAGTGTCGTCGGGTCGGCCAAGGGGTTCTACCTGTCGGGCGAGGGTGCTCGCGGAAGTGTCATACGTAGCCGGTCGGCGGGTGAAACGCCAGTTTCGGCTTCGACCGCGTCCGCCGTGGCACCGCTCCGGCTATGGCCGGCAGACGAGCGCGCCGTCGACGTTGTCGATCGGCTGCTTGCACTGCCGAAAGTCGCGCAATCGCGCCGCCGCTCGATATCCCGCCGCCGCGCGGCAAGTCGCGCGCAGGTCGCCGCCATCGATCGCGATCTGGTCGCAGCTCGCCTGGTACGTCCCACGCGGCGGCTCGGCCCCGCGCGCGCAAAACAGCTTCCCGTCGGCGTTGAAGATGTCGCCCGGACACGCGCCGAAGTCGGCCAGCGCGGTCGCCTGCGGAACGCCGGCGATGTCGTTGCAATACGCGACGAGAACCGAACCGTACGTCACCGCCTGCGTGCAGCTCTGCTGGTAGGTTCCCGGGGGCAGCGCCCGCGCCGACGTCGCGATCGACAACGAGAGCATCGGCGCGAGCGACACCGTTAACCAGCCCAGCCGATATCCGCGCATCGCCACGCCTCCGTTCGCTACCGCAAGGTAAACCGACGATGTGACAACGCAACTGCAGCATAGAATTGATCAGGCGTGATTTCATACCGATACCGGACGAATAGTCGGGGCGGACAGTCGCAGACGAAGCTGATGGGGGTATCGGCAGTAAAGAGTGCCCGATCAGCGATTAAAGCGAATAATCCACCGACGATCGCGCCTTGCGTCGCCGATTGCTGCACGGCGGGTCGACCCATCAGCCAGGGTGCGACGAATGAGCGCGGCATGCCGCAGGCGAAGCGGGTGGGAACAGCGCCGGACGGCGGTTCCAGGGCCTTCCGACGAATCGCCCGCCGCGATCGGCGCTGTCCTACACCCGACGAATGCGCCTAGCGTCCGTGTGCCGAGTCGGGTTCGCCCGGCGTGGCATCGCTCTTTCTCATCGTTGGTCCTCCGTCCCGCACCGTGCCCCGGTGCCGCCGTGGTCGCTTGGTGAACAACATCCGCGCGGGCCGTGTGCGGGCCATTGTGCGGCAGGTTTTTGTGTTTACAGTCAATGGCTTGGCAGGCAATAAAGCAGATGCGCCGCTACTCGCGGTTTTTTCATTGGTTCGGTATCCGCTAAGCGTAAAATAGCATGCGTCGGCGTTAAGTTTGTTAAGTTGTTCATGTTCGTTCGTTGAAAAGGAACGGTTATTTCCCTCGACCCCATCCACGTCATCGGCGGCGGCCTCGCCGGGTCCGAAGCCGCGTGGCAGATCGCCCGCGCCGGGGTTCCCGCCGTCCTCCACGAGATGCGCGGACCCCACAAGACCGACGCCCACCACACCGACGCGCTCGCCGAACTGGTCTGCTCGAACAGCTTCCGTTCCGATGACCCCGACCATAATGCCGTCGGGCTGATCCATGCCGAGATGCGGCTTATGGGGTCGTTGATCCTCGCGCAGGCCGACGCCGCCCGCGTCCCCGCCGGGTCGGCACTCGCGGTCGACCGCGACGCCTTCGCCGCCGCCGTCACCGCCGCGATCGACGCCGAGCCGTTGATCGAGGTGCGCCGCGAACTCGTCGCCGCGCCGCCGCCCGAATGGGGCAGCGTGATCATCGCCACCGGGCCGCTGACCGCCGGGCCGCTTGCCGCGTGGATCGCCGAACGGACGGGCGAGGATGCGCTCGCCTTCTTCGACGCGATCGCGCCGATCGTCCATTTCGACTCGATCGACATGGATACCGCGTGGTTCCAGTCGCGCTGGGACAAGGGCGACAGCGGCGATTACATCAACTGCCCGTTCGACAAGCCGCAGTACGAAGCGTTCGTCGACGCGATGCTGGCGGGCGAGAAAACCGAATACAAACAATGGGAAGGCACGCCTTACTTCGACGGCTGCATGCCGATCGAAGTGATGGCCGAACGCGGCTGCGACACCCCGCGCTTCGGCCCCATGAAGCCCGTCGGGCTGACCAACCCCGCCACCGGACGGCGGGCATGGGCGGTCGTCCAGTTGCGCCAGGACAATGCGCTGGGCACGCTGTGGAACATCGTCGGCTTCCAGACCAAGCTCCGCCACGCCGAGCAGGTCCGCGTGTTCCGGACGATCCCGGGGCTGGAAAAAGCCGAGTTCGCACGGCTCGGCGGGCTGCACCGCAACACCTTCATCCGCTCGCCCGAACTGCTCGATCCGACGCTGCGGCTGAAGGCGCGCCCGAATATCCGCTTCGCCGGTCAGATCACCGGCTGCGAAGGCTAT
>JBBSFF010000111.1:0-6901 GCA_038238995.1 Sphingomonadales bacterium | reverse complement strand
TCATCGGCGGGTCGGGGACGGGCAAGTCGGTGCTGATCAAGTCGATCCTCGGGCTGCTGAAAGTCGATTCGGGCAGCATCACGGTCGACGGGGTCGAGGTGACCCACCTACGCGGGCGCGCGCTTGCCGAGCACCGGGCGAAGTTCGGGATGTTGTTCCAGGGCGGCGCGCTGTTCGATTCGCTCCCCGTCTGGCGCAACGTCAGCTTCGCGCTCCCTCGCGACCGAGGCGCTAAGAATCTACGCGCAGCAGCGATCGACAAACTGGCGCAGGTCGGACTAGGCGCCGACGTCGCCGACCTGCGTCCGTCGGAGCTGTCGGGCGGCATGCAAAAGCGTGTCGCGCTCGCGCGGGCGATCGCGGTGCGCCCCGAAATCATCTTCTTCGACGAACCGACCACCGGGCTCGACCCGATCATGGCCGATGTGATCAACGATCTGATCGTCGACCTTGTCCGCGAACTCAAGATTACCGCGCTGACGATCACCCACGACATGGCGAGCGCGCGCAAGATCGCCGATCGGATAGCGATGCTGTACGCTGGCCGCATAATCTGGAATGGTGCGGTGGCCGACATCGACGCGAGCGGGAACGACTATGTCGATCAGTTCGTCAACGGGCGAGCGGAAGGTCCGATCAAGATGCAGATAAGAACCGAATGAGCGGCGCGGCCGGCCTCGTCACGATGCTCGACCGCATCGGTGCGGGTGACCGCGATTCATTAAAAATGCTCTACGAGGCCACATCCGCGAAGCTGTTTGGCGTTATCCTCCGTATAGTGATTGAACGGGGTGAGGCCGAGGATGTGCTGCAGGAAGTTTATATAACGGTTTGGCGCAAGGCGGCGGAGTTCGACGCGACGCGCGCTAGCCCGATCACCTGGATGGTGACGATCGCCCGCAATCGCGCGATCGACCGTTTGCGCGCGAAGGGCAGCCGCCCGACGACCTCGCTCGACGAGGCCGCCGAGGTGCGCGATGCCGCCCCCGCCGCCGACACGATGATCGATACCGCGAATGATGCGAAGCGGGTCGATGCCGCGCTCGGCACGCTCGACCCCAAGCACGCCGCGATCATCCGCAGCGCCTATTTCGAAGGATTGACCTACGAAGCGTTGTCGGACCGCGAGGGCGTTCCGGTCGGTACGCTCAAGAGCTGGGTCCGACGCGGGCTGATGCGGATGCGCACGGTGCTCGAGGCATGACTGAACTCGACGACATGCCCGACGGCTCCGACGCCGCGCTCGCGCTCGACTTCGCCCTCGGCGCGCTCGATGGGGCGGCGATGCGCGCGGCAGAGTTGCGGCTGCGGCGCGACCCGGTCTTTGCGCGCGATGTCGCGCATTGGCAGGATCAACTGAGCCCGCTGGTGGACGAAGTCCGCGGCGTCTCGCCCCCGCGCCAGGTGTGGACCTCGGTCGATCGCGAGCTGTTCCGCGCGGCACCGGCCCGTGCCGCCGCCGCTCGAACACAATCAGTCTGGGCGACGCTGGCGATCTGGCGCGGGCTCGCGTTTGCCGCGAGCGGAGTCGCTGCGGTCACGCTCGGCTTGCTCGTGAGCCGCCCCGGCGCCGCGCCGGTCGTGGTCCCGGCGGTGGCTCCCGCCGGCAAGTTGCTCGCGGCGTCGATGGCGTCGACCGACAGCGCGAAAGCGGTCCTGATCACCGCGACGTACGACCCGTCACGCGGGGCGGTCATCTTGACTCCGGCAGCAGCGGATTCGAGCCGTGGCCTCACGCCCGAACTCTGGGTCATCGTCGGCAAGAACCCACCGCGATCGCTCGGCGTGATCGACCTGAAAGATCCGCAGGCCCACCGCATTCCCGGAGCGCTACGCGCGCAAATGACGGGCGGCGCGACCCTCGCGATCAGTCTCGAACCGGCGGGCGGCTCGCCGACGGGGCAGCCGACGGGACCTGTTGTCGCAGCCGGCAAGCTTACCGCTATCTGATACCGGCGACGCAACTTATGTGTTGCGGCTTGCGTATTACGTCCTGTCCAAACGATAGGACGTTTTTCCTTGGAGACTTCATTATGAAGATTACGAATAGCGCTTTTCGCGCCGCCCTGTTCGCCGTCGCCGCCAGCGGGCTTGCCGTTTCGGCGAACGCTGAAATGATGCATTCGAAGTCGGTCATGGTTGGCGGCGCGCCGATGCTGCCGACGAAGAACATCATCGAGAACGCCGTCAATTCGAAGGATCACACGACCCTCGTCGCCGCCGTCAAGGCCGCCGGTCTCGTCGAGACGCTGTCGGGCCCGGGTCCGTTCACCGTCTTCGCGCCGACCAACGCCGCGTTCGCCAAGCTTCCCGCCGGCACCGTCGATACGCTGGTCAAGCCCGAGAACAAGGATACGCTGACCAAGATCCTGACGTACCACGTCGTGTCGGGGTCGATGGATTCGAAGGCGATCGCCGCCGCGATCAAGGCGGGCAAGGGCACCGCGACGTTGACCACCGTCCAGGGTGGGTCGCTCAAGGCGAAGATGATGGGCAAGAAGCTCATGCTGATCGACGCCAAGGGCGGCATGTCGATGGTCACCATCGCCAATGTCTATCAGTCGAACGGCGTGATCCACGTCGTCGACACCGTGCTGATGCCGTAAACCACGGCGATCACGTCACGTTCCTAAAGGGGGGCGGGCCGCAGGGTCCGCCCCCTTTTTCGTCGCGCGGGGCGGCGTCGGCGGCGCTACCCGACTTCCTGCAGCAATCCGCGCTTTTCCATCGGGGTCGACTCGTACGACGCGATCGAAGCGTTTTCCTCGTCGATCTCCTGACCGAGGCGCTTGATGCATTTATTCAGGTAATACAGGTTCTTCGCGTCCGATTCCATCAATGTCGCCTCGTACCCGCGCGCCATCACCCGCCAGTACACGACCTCGCGGAACGCCGAACTCGACGCCAGCGCCATCTGGTCGAAGTCGACCTCGACCTTGACCGCGCTCGCCCCACCCATGCCGAGCGTCAGATTGCCCTCCATGCTGATGCTGGTCGGCCCGAACAGCGGGGCTTTGATCGAGGCTTCGAAGCTCGCGCCCGCGCCGAAGGTGATGCTCGCACTGCCCCCCGCCGACGCGAGCTTCTCGCCCTTGTAGGTCAAGGCGCAGCTACCTTCCGCCTTAAATTCGAGCCCGGCGAACGCCCCCGCCGCGATCGACGCCTCGAAGCCTTCGCGCGCGGTCAGCGACAGCTTCGCGGCGAGTTCGGCGCGCGCGCCCGCGAACGCCTCGGCCTTGCCGCCGAGCTGGAGCCCGGCATTGCCTTTGGTCCACTTCAGGTCGCCCTCGACGTTGAGCAGCATCCCGACCGCGATCGCGGCCTGCACCTCGGCCGAGATGCCGAGCGCCGACATCTTCGCCTTGGCGCTCCCCGACGCCCACAGGCCCGCCTTGAACGACTGCTCGAGTTTGCCGCTGATATCGCCCCAATTGGTCGTGCGCGCTTCGAATCCGATCGCCGCCGATTCGGAAAAGCCGATCATCAAGTCGAAATCGGCGGCCGCCTCCTCGCGCGTCAGCGTCGAGCTCGACCGGATCTTCGCGCTGCATTCGGCGCTGAACTCACGGACGAACTGGGTCGAATCGCATACCGTCGTGTCGATTTTCGCCATCCGTGTCTTGAGCGATGCGAAGTACGCCGGGCCGCCCTGCCACGCCTCGCTGCCATCGCGTTCGCGGATCAGCTCGTCGCGCAGCCGCGCCAGCCCGGCGGCATGCTTCTGCTTCCGGTCGAAGAACGCGCCCGATTCCATCATGATTTTTTCGGGCTTCTTCGCCAGCGCGGCGGCGGCGCGCGCCTCGGCGACATCGTCGTCGAACATCTCGCCACCGAAGATCGCCGGGTAGACGCGGATGATGATACCCTGGCCATACGGACCGCCGGCGGCGGCGATATAATATTCGCCGCACTTCCTGCGCCGGCTCGACTTGCTGTAGGTGACACCCTTGAAGGTCTTGAATTTCTTGGTGATGTACGTCTCGCACACCGTCGCGTCGCGACTGTTCAGCTTGGTCAGGTTCATTGCCGCTTTCCCCCGTCGGACCCCGTCGGCCAGTCGCTGCGTCGATGCGCCGGCCCATTCCCCGCTATCGGCGACATGCGCCGACATGCGATAATGCGCCCTCGTCTGGCACGACGCAAGAAAACAGCGCCGCGCGCGCGCCGGTTACTTTCCGGGACAAGGTCGGGATCAGTCGAACCGCGACCCCGCAATCGATGGGTGGGACCCGCCCGCCGCGCGCGGGCGACAGGCGCGGCTACTCCGCCGCCTGCAACTGCTCCGCGACGTCCTCGGCCTGCTGCAGTTCCCACATCCCGGCGTAGACCCCGTCCAGCGCCAGCAGCGCGCCATGCGTGCCGCGTTCGACGATCCTGCCCTCGGCCATCACGAGGATCTGGTCGGAGTCGACGATCGTCGACAGGCGATGGGCGATGACGAGCGTCGTCCGGCCGCGCCCAACCGCGCGCAGCGAGTCCTGGATTTCCGCCTCGATGCCCGAATCGAGCGCGCTCGTCGCCTCGTCGAGGATCAGGATCGCCGGGTCCTTGAGGATCGTCCGCGCGATCGCGACGCGCTGTTTCTCCCCCCCCGACAGCTTCAGGCCGCGCTCGCCGACGGTCGATGCATAGCCATCGGGAAGGCCGACGATGAAGTCGTGAATGGCCGCCTCGCGTGCCGCCGCCTCGATCTCGGCCTGCGTCGCGCCGGGGCGACCGTAGCCGATGTTGTAGCCGATCGTGTCATTGAACAGTACCGTGTCCTGCGGGACAATGCCGATAGCGCGGCGCAAACTCGCCTGCGTCACCTGCCGGATGTCCTGCCCGTCGATGGTCACCGCGCCTGCACCAATGTCGTAGAAGCGGTACAGGATGCGGCTGAGCGTCGACTTGCCCGCGCCCGAATGACCGACGACAGCGACTTTGTGCCCCGAAGGGATGTCGAAGCTGACGTCGTGCAGGATCGCGCGGCGGCTCTCGTAGGCAAAGTCGACATGGTCGAAGCGGACATGCCCGCCACCAACGACAAGTGGCTGTGCGCCGGGCGCGTCGGCAATCTCGGCCTGGGTGTCGAGCAGCTTGAACATCGCCTCCATGTCGATCAGCCCCTGCTTGATCTCGCGATAGACCATGCCGAGCAGATCGAGCGGGCGGAACAGCTGCGCGAGCAGCGTCGAGACGAACACGACGTCGCCGGCGGCGAAGCGCCCCTGGCTCCAGCCCCACGCGGCGTAGGCGAGGGCGCCCGCCATCATTAGGTTGGTGATCGCCGACTGGCCGATATTGAGCCACGACAGCGAATTCTGATTCTTGATCGCCGCCTCGGTCCACTGGCTCATCGCGGTGCCGTAGCCCTTGGCCTCGTGCGCCTCGGCATTGAAATACTTGACTGTCTCGTAGTTCAGCAGCGCATCGACCGCGCGCGCATTCGCCTTGTTGTCAAAGGCGACCATCTCGCGCCGCAGCGCGTTGCGCCAGTTGGTCAGCTTTTGGGTGAACCAAACGTACGCCGCTGCCATCACCAGCGTCGCCGCGACCAGCCCAAGGCCGAACTTGACGCCGAAGATGATCGACGTGACCACGAGCTCGATAATTGTCGGCACGATGTTGAACAGTATGAAATAGAGCATCGTGTCGATGCTCTTGGTGCCGCGCTCGACGATCCGCGTCAGCGCGCCGGTCCGCCGTTCGAGATGGTAGCGCAGCGACAATTTGTGGATGTGAACGAAGACGTCCTGGCTCAAATGTCGTGCCGCGGTCTGCCCGACGCGCTCGAAGATCGCATTGCGGATGTTGTCGAACAGCACCCCGCCAAAGCGCGCCCCGGCATAGGCGACGACGAGGCCGACGACGATCGCGACGCCGCCGCGCGTGCCCTCGGACATTCGCGTCACCGAACCGCCAAGCGCGAACGACATGACATAGCCAATCGCCTTCGACACAACGACGAGCAGCATTGACCAGACGACGCGCGCCCGCAGCGCCGGGGCGTCGGCGGGCCACAAATACGGCAGGAAGCGCCGGAGCGTCTTGATGTCGGGGTTGGCGTCGGTGACGGCGGCGGAGTCTCTCATACCGCCCAAGATGGGGCGAAAGCCGCCGTCCCGCAATCGGTGCTAGTTACGCACCTCGGGTCGCAAGATGTAGCGCCCGCCCTCGAAGCCGGTGAACATCTGCGCGACCGCCGGATGCCCGACCGGCTCGGGCAGGTCGTCGAGGATCAAATTCTGCTGGCTGACATAGGCGACGTACGCATTTTCGTCGTTTTCGGCGAGCAGATGGTAATAAGGCTGATCCTTCCGCGGGCGAACATTCTCCGGGATCGCCTCCCACCACTCCTCGGAATTGGCGAACTCGGGATCGACATCGAAGATCACGCCGCGGAACGGGAACAGCCTGTGGCGGACGACCTCGCCGATGCCGAAGCGGGCGATGGCGGGTGCCGGAAACGACGGGGTGGAATCGATGGGTGTCATCGGGGACCTCTGCGGGCAATTGCCCGGTTGCACTAACAACATATAAGACCCGCAGCGGTTTCGTGAAGGGCATTGGCAAAGCGCCGCGCGCTCGTCTATACGCGCGCCTTCGACCGGGCGAACGCCCTCAATGCCCCTCGCGGAGAGGTGCCAGAGTGGTCGATCGGGACAGTCTCGAAAACTGTTGTGGGTGTAAGCTCACCGTGGGTTCGAATCCCACCCTCTCCGCCACTTCGGAACAAAGCTGGGCACTGCGCCCGGCAGTGTTCCCGCACCGCCTGCGGCGGCAAGCGTCCTTAGCAGGTCAGACTTCGATCCCATGATGCGAACCTCGCCATCGTTCACCTCGACGCGCTGGGCGAGCGCGCGGAGATGGTCGCGGCGGTAGCCGCCGTCGTCCAAGCGGATACGCTGGCGAGCGCTTT
>JBBSFF010000110.1:0-6946 GCA_038238995.1 Sphingomonadales bacterium | reverse complement strand
TGAACACCGGCCCGCTGGGCGTGACCCGCTGGCTCGTGTTGGCCGCGACCGGACCCCAGAGCTGCGGATGCTCCTTGCGCATGCTAACGCCGTACAGCGGCTTGTTCACGCCTTGGTGGCACGTCGTGCAATTGACCTTGTACGGATCGCCGAGCGGACCCTTGCGGTTCGCCGGCATCGCATAGGCGACACTGTTGATGTACTGGTTGTTGACGGTCCGGACCATCCGGATGCCATACCACGCCGTGACCCGCTGCGGGCGGCTCTGCGACCAGTCGGACCATGCCCGGCTGTTATGACAATAGGTGCAGTTGACGCCGAGCGACCCCGACATGTGCATCATCAGGCCGTACGTCGCCTCGGTCGCCTTGATCGGCGTTTCGGTACCGTTGTTCGGCACCTTCGACTGCACCCGGATCGGATAGGCGTTGAGCAGATACGGCGTGAACGGATCGTACGGCAGCGACGCATACTTGACCGAATCGTGCCCCGCGCTCGCGAGCCCGCGGGTGTTGCCGGTCATCATCCCTGCCTTCTGGAAGGCGACGGGATCCTTGTTCCAGACGTACTTCGGCACCGCATTGCCGCGGTGGCAGGTGTAGCAGGTGACGCCGGTCTGCTGGACATGGCTGGTCCAGTTGACGTTGATATTCCGCGTCATTTGCAACATCTTGCGCGCGACGATCTTGGTATAGACCGCGTCCGACGCCATGTTTTCGGGGTTGTGGCAATAATTGCACCCCTGTGCCGGCGGCGCGACCCATTGCGTGATCGACGCCATCAGGTGGTTGAACGAGTCGGTGCTGAGATCGCCTAGAACCTGGACGTTCTTGTACGCCTGGTTCGCGCGCTCGCCGCCGGTATCGGGGTCGAGCGCGTACGGCGTCGCCGGGATCAGATTGTCGGGCCGCAGCGCCGCCTCGAGCCGCAGGTTGTGGACCTGTTGCAATCCGGTCCCGCGGAAACCGAGCTGGTCGCCCTTCATCGGCGGGCGTTCACCGCATCCCGCGAGCACCGCGGTGGCCGCGACCAGCCCGATCGCCGTTGTCTGGAGACGAGTCAGGCTCATTTCGGGGCTCCCGGAAGCGTCGCCGGGTCGACTACCCCGGTGCTCGGATAATGCGGCGCATAGCCGTGGTCCTGCGCCCACAGGAACCAGTTGTCGACAACCGTTCCGGTGAGGAGGATGCCGATGCCGCCGGTCAGCGTCGTCAGCACCGCGAACCACCACGCCCAGCGATGGATCGATTCGTAGCTCGCGTTGAAGCCCATCGTCCAGCGCCAGAACAGCCCTGCGCGTTCGGCCGCGGTGCCGCGATCGGTGATCTGCTCGAGCTCGCGCTCGCCACCGTAGCGACCGACCGCGAGGATCGTTGCGCCGTGCATCGCGAACAGCAGCGTCGAACCATAAAGGAACACGATCGAGAGGCAATGGAACGGGTTGTAGAACAGGTTGCCATAGCGGATCGAAAATGCCGCGGTCCAGTCGAGGTGCGGAAATATCCCGAACGGTACCGCCTCCGACCAACTGCCCATCAACACCGGACGAATGAACCCGAGCGAGAGCATCAAAAAGATCGCGCTCCCAAACGCCCACGCCACATGTGTCCCCATGCCGAGGCGACGAGCCCGCACGAAAGTGCGCGCCCACCATAAAAGCACCGATGCGGTCATGAAGAAGCCCGCGATCAGCCACCAGCCGCCTTCGGCGAGTGGGGGAATGATCTGAAGCCCGTATTTCGGCGACGGCGGCTCGAGCGCGAGCCAAGGCAGCTGGCGGAGGAACTGGACCGGGTCCCAGTTGACCGAAGCCCACATGTTGAGGCCGATGATCTCGAACGCGAGAAAACCGAGGAACAGCGACGCGAGGCCAAGCCGACCGAGGTAGATCGGACCGATCTGCGCCTCCCCGATTTTTCCCATCAGGTGCGACGCACCAGGGTCGCCGTCGCGCGCCCAGTCGCCCTTCGGCAGCGGAACTCCCATTTCGGCCGCAGCGCGAACCTGAACCTGGGTGAAGATATTCTGATAACCCATGTCTCAGTCCCCCCTTACTGGCGCCAAATCGGCAGATCGAGCCACCACGTCCACCATTCTGGCCAGCCACGCGACCAGAACGGACCACTGATGATGATGCAGATCGCACTCCAGAACCCGGCCGACAACGCGAGGAACAGGCCGAGCCGGTGGATGCCGAGGGTCCCGACCGAATAGCCGATCAGGTCGCGGAAGAACGTGTCCTCGTGCTCCGGCGCCTTCATCACCTCGCCCTTCTTGGGGTTGGCGGCCGACAGGATCAGCGAACCGTGGAGACCGAGCGCGAGCGTCGTGGTGAAGAAGAAGCTCACCGCGAGCATGTGCGCCGGGTTATAATGGAAGTGCAGATATTGGTAGCCGGTGTTCGACACCCAATCGAGATGGCTGAAAATGCCGTACGGGAAGCCGTAGCCCCACGCGCCCAGCAGCATCGGGCGAATGACCTCGAGGCTGACGTAGGCGAAGATCGCCACCGAGAACGCAAACGGAACGTGATAGCCGATACCGAGCTTGCGGCAGATTTCGACCTCGCGCAGTGCCCATGAGACAAACGCGCCGACCGCGGCGATCGTAACGATCTGCCAGATGCCGCCCTCGGTCATCGGCGCGAGTGCCAGGCCGTACTTGAGGTCGGGCGGCGCGATGTTGATCAGCCACGGGTTCCACGTGCCACCGATCGACGCACCGTAAAAAATCAAGGCAGTGCCGAGGATCGAGAAAAAGATCGTCGTGACGCCGAAGAAGCCGACGTAGAACGGCCCGACCCAGAAGTCGAACAGATCGCCGCCGATCAGCGTCCCACCCCGGACGCGGTATTTCCGCTCGAAACTCAGCAGTGCCATTCCGTATCTCCAACCCTTTGGAGGATTAAGCGGCGGGTGGGAACCGCGTATCGGCCCCCACCCGTCGCGCTTGGTCGACTACTGCGAAACCGCCGCAGGTGCCGCCGCCGGATCGGCGGCAACGACCGCTGCCGGGGTGGCGGCGGCCGGATCGGCCTGCGCCGTCACGCCCATCGCCGCCGGACCGGCCTTCGCGCCGTCGAGCCAGTTGAACCGGTTGGTGCTGAGCAGGATGAAGTGAATCAACAGCGCCAGCACGAACAGGAAAATACCGAGCGCGGCGAGCACGCGCTGCGGGTCAAAGGTCTGCCACATTCTCCACATGGTCGGTCCCCTTAGCTATGGGTTGCAGTGGCGGGCGTCACGACGCTCGCGGTGGTCATCGGTGTCTTATAGCCATCGGGGCCGGGCAGCCACGGGCGCCATTGCCACACGAGGAAGTGGGCGATGATCGCGATAACCGTAAAGATGATGAAACTCATCATGAACAGCTTGTGGAAGTCCTTCGCCTCTTCGGCGGTGAGGTATGTCCGCACCCCGATGCCGTCGTCCTTTTCAATCATTCGTCGCCTCCTTATTGCCCGCCTGAAAAGGTCGCCGACCAGCCGGCGAGGCGGAGATCAACGCGGCGCCAGCCGCCGCGAAGAATGTTTTGGCCCGTTTGGCCGAAAGGGTGTGCGCGCGGGTCATGCCGCTTGCGCCTCAAGGCGCGCGGCGTAGGCGACACGCGCCGGGGTGATTTCGGTCTCGCCGGCGGCGCGCGCGCTGCGCTCGGCGGCGTCGCGGAGGCGCTTGGCAGCCGAAATCCGCACGATGATCGGCTGACCCTCGACGAGCGCGTCGAGATCGGCGCGGGCATCGTCGTCCCACGCGAGTTCCTTGTGGATCCGCGACAGCGTCGCATCGGCAGCGGGACGTGCGGCGTCCATCGTCGTCGACAGCGGCAGGATGTTGAACAGCACGTCGAACAGCGCGTTGCAGACCTCCTGGAGGATGAAGGTCGCGCCCGAATAGCCCATGAACGGCGTTCCGGTGTGGCGGCGGATGACCGCGCCGGGGAAGCTCGCGGGGACATAGATCGACCGGCTGGCAAGCTCGGCCATGTACATCCGCTCGTTGTAGCTGCCGAACAGCACCAGCGGCGGCGTGGTCCGGATCGCCTCGCGCACCGCGGCGTTGTCGGGCTTGACCCCGGCGGTGCGGCTGAAGGCGAAGGTGCACGGCAGGCCGAGGTCGGTTTCGAGAAAGGCGCGGATGCCACGAGCGTAGGTCTCGGTCGCGACGACGGCGAAGCTCGCGGTGCCGAAGAAGTCCTGCGTCACCGACCGCCACAGGTCCCAGACCGGCTTGATCGTCGTGTGCTTCTCGCGTTCGATGAATGCCTCAGGGTCGAGGCCGGTCAGCTCACCGAGCTTGCGCAGGAACAACGTCGTCGATTCGAGGCCGATCGGCGCCTGGAGGTACGGCCGCTCGAGCGTCTCGCACAGGCCGCGGCCGAATTCGCGGTACATGCAGACGTTGACCGCCGCCTCGGGGAGCCGCTTGACGTCGGCGAGGTGGCTGCCGAGCGGGAAGACCATATGGACCTCGGCGCCGATGCCCTCGATCAGGCGGCGGATCTCGGCGAGGTCGCTCGGCAGGTTGAAGCAGCCGTATTGCGGGCCGATGATATTGACCTTGGGCTTCTGCCCTTCCTTCAGCGGCTTGAGCGCCGCGACCTTCTTCGCGCCGAACTGGGTCCAGAGCCACGTCAGCGCGCGGTCGGCCGCCTGCCACTGGTCCTCGTCGATCGTCCTCGGCAGGAAGCGCGCGATGTTGGTGCCTTCGGGCGTGACGCCGCCGCCGATCATCTCGGAGATGCTGCCGGTGACGACGACGGCGGGCAGGTCGGGGTCGAGCGTCTTCCACGCGCGCTTCATCGCGCCCTCGGTGCCGTCGCGGCCGAGTTCCTGCTCGCCGAGGCCGGTGACGACGATCGGCAGTTCGTGGGGCGGCAGCGCGTCGGTGTAGTGGAGGACCGACGTCACCGGCAGGTTCTCGCACCCGACCGGGCCGTCGATGATGACCTGGAGTCCCTTGATCGCGGTGAAGGCGTAGACCGCCCCCCAATAGCCGCCGGCGCGGTCGTGATCGAGGACCAGCGTCATGAGCCGACCGACTCTTCGGCTTTGGCGGCGGCGATCCGCTGCCCGGCGTACTTCGCCTTGAATTCGGGACGGTCCTTCGGGGTATTCTCCCAGACACCGGCGGCATGACCGGTGCCGACGCCGGCGAAGAAGGCGGTCATCTTATCGAAGCGCGCCTGGTTGCCGAGCGCGGCGTTAATTACCGTGGCGAGCGATCCCGCCCCGGCGACCCCCATCAACGGGCGGGCGGAGATCAGGGTGGTGAAGTAGAGCGACGGGATCGATCGTTCCTTCGCGTGCTGGACGACCGGGGTCGTGCCGATCGCGAGGTCGGGCCGGAAGGCGTCGACCGCGGCGAGGTCGTCGGCGAGGCTGGCGCGATACTTGACCGGCACCCCCTTCGCTTCGAGCCACGCGCGGTCGGGTTCGGACCACGGCGTCTTGGGGCAGGCGGTGCCGACGTACTGGACATCGGCCCCGCTCTCGACGAGCAGCCGCGCGACGAGGAGTTCGGAACCTTCGTAGCCCGATAGCGTGATGCGGCCCGTAATCGGCGCGGCGGCGAGCGCGGCACCGATCGCGGAGAGGAACTTGTTCTTCGCGGCGTCGGTCAGATGCTGCGCGGTGCCGGTCGCCGCGCCGATCGCGTCGAGCCATGCGGCGGTACCGTCGCGCCCGACCGGGGCCGAGCCGACCACGCTGCGCCCGGCGGCGGTAAATTCGCGGACGCTGGCGGTGTAGAAGGGGTGGATCGCGGCAACGACGGCGCAATCAAGCGCGCTGTACAGCTCGCGCCATTCGCGCGTCGGGACCACCGGTCCGGCGGCGAGGCCCATCGGGGCCAGCATCGCGCCGATGCCCATCGGGTCGGCGGGGAACATCTCGCCGAGCAACGTGACGGTCGGCAGGTCGGGGCGCGATGCGGGGGCGGCGACGGGGCCAGCCTCGGCTTCGCGGCGGGCGTAGGCGAGCATCGCGCCCGCAAGGACGTCCTTCGCTTCGGCGTGGGTCGGGATGCCGAAACCGGGAACGTCGATGCCGATGATGCGGACGCCGTTGATTTCCTTCGGCAACAGCTGGAGCGGCACGCCGCTCGCGGTCGGCACGCACAGGTTGGTGACGACAATCGTGTCGTAGAGCGCGGGGTCGGCGAGATCGAACACCGCGTCGCGGATGTCCTCGAACAGCTTGCCGGTGACGAGCGTCTCAGAATTGAACGGCACGTAACCGACCGTCCGCCGCGCGCCGTAGAAATGCGAGGTGAAGGTCAGGCCATAGACGCAGCAGGCGCTGCCAGAGAGGACGGTCGCGGTCCGGCGCATCCTTAAGCCGACGCGAAGCGAGCCGAACGCCGGGCACATCGACTGCGGCTGGTCGTGCGGCCCCTTCGGATAATCGGCCGCGTACCGGTCGAGAAGGTCCGACTTGCCCGCAGACCGCGCGGCGTCGACGAGCGTGCTGCCCGACGAACAACCACCGTCACCGACCGGAGGCAAGATCGCCTCAGACAGCATCGTAGACCACTTCGAGGCTGACCTTCGGCACGAACGCGACGCCGCGCATCGCCGCCTGCGTCGCGGGCTTGAGCGTGACGTTGGCCCCGGTGTCCTCGGGCGAGAACAGGCCGAGCAGGCCGTCGGCGGTCAGCGGCGTCGGACGGACCGGCGGCGCTTCGGCGACGTTGACCGCGAGTTCGGCGAACAGGCTGCCCCACTGCGACTCTGGCGTGCCGATGATCTGGTAGTTCGCGCTCTTCTTGCGGATATCCTCGTTCGCCGGGATCGAGATCAGCACCGGGATGCCGACCGCTTCGGCGAACGCCTGCGCCTCGCCCGACCCGTCGTCCTTGTTGATCAGGATGCCGGCGACGCCGACATTGCCGCCCATCTTGCGGAAATATTCGACCGCCTTGCAGACGTTGTTGGCGACGTAGAGCGACTG